>NZ_JBICKW010000025.1:0-143891 GCF_043104645.1 Delftia sp. WSY_12 | reverse complement strand
GCACGGCCGTGCTGGCCGGGGCGTTGCCCTTGTAGGGCACGTGGCTGACCTTGGCGCCCGTGGCATGGGTGAGGATGGCCGAGGCCAGGTGGCCCGGCGTGCCGTAGCCGGCCGAGCCCAGCGTCAGGCCGCTTCTCTTGCCCTGGGCGATGAACTGGTCCAGGGTCCTGAGGCCGGTGCGGGGATTCACGGCCACCATCATTCCCTGCGAGGCGATCATCATCACGGGACGCAGGTCCGTGCCCTTGAACGGCATGCTCTTGTAGATGAAGGGATTGACGGTGAAGGTCGTGTCGATGCCGACCAGCAGCGTGTAGCCGTCGCCGGGCGCCTTGGCCGCGTTGTCGGTGCCGATGTTGCCGCCCGCGCCGGGCCGGTTGTCCACGACGAAGGGCTGTTTGAGCTCACGCTGCAGTACCTCGCCCAGGCTGCGCGCCAGAATGTCGGCGGCGCCAGCGGGCGCGAAGGCGACGACGATGCGCACGGGTTTGGCGGGCCAGGCGGCAGCATCGGCGGCCGCATCGGCCCGGGCGCCAGCGCCGGAGCCCAGGCCCAGCAGAAGGGCCAGGCCGGCCCGCAGCAGCGGGCCGCGCAAGGCATGGGTGGCATGGGTGGCTTGGAACAGGGAAAACATGGTGGCGAACTTTCTGCGCTGAGGGGGCGCCGGGCTTTGCGAGAATCCCCAAGCCGGCTCCGGACGGTGGCTCCCGTTGTCTCCTTTCCGGACGGGGCCACTGTAGAAGTCCCCGCAGCAATTGATCTAATCAACTGTTCCCCGTGAATACCCGTCCAGCCCCCACGTCCATCCAGCAGATGCTGCTGTTTCGCATCAACCGCTACTTTGGTGCGGCCGGCGGCGTGGCCATGCGCATGTGCGAGGCGCATTTCGGCATCACGCGCCGCGAGTGGGGCGTGATGGCCACGGTGGCTGCCAACGAGGGCCTGCTGTCGTCGGAGCTGGCCGAACGCGCGCAGCTGGACCGCGCACGCACCTCGCGCGCCCTCAGCGGGCTGGAGGAAAAGGGCTGGGTGCAGCGCAGCCCCCTGCCCGGCGACCGCCGCCGCGTGGCCGTGTCGCTGACCGCCGAGGGGCGGCGCATGTACGGCCTGATCCTGCCGCGCATGGCCCAGATCCACCTGGACCTGGTGTCCGTGCTCAGCGACGAGGAACTTGAACAATTCGACACCTTGCTGGCCAGGCTGCAGCGCCATGCGCTGACGCTGGAGGCAGAGGGCCGCTACGACGCCCTGCCGCGCGTGGACCGCGGACGGCACCGGCGCTGACACGCCGACGGCAAAGCCTGCCGCCATGCAGGGCCTGCGGGCGATGACACAATGCATGCCCATGCAATTTCCCTACGAACTGGCCGTCGGCTGGCGCTACACCCGGGCCGGGCGCGCCACGCGCCGCAACGGCTTCATCTCGTTCATCTCCGGCGTCTCCATGCTGGGCATCGCCCTCGGTGTCGCGGCGCTGATCATCGTGCTCAGCGTGATGAACGGCTTCCAGAAGGAAGTGCGCGACCGCATGCTCAGCGTGGTCTCGCACATCGAGATCTTCGCGCCCCAGGGTGCGGCGCTGCCCGATCTGGAGCGCACCATGCGCGAGGCGCGCGCCAACCCCGACGTGCTGGGCGCCGCACCCTTCGTCGCGGCCCAGGCGCTGCTGGCGCGTGGCGAGGACATGAAGGGCACGCTGGTGCGCGGCATCGATCCGGCGCGCGAGGGCGAGGTCACCGACGTGGCCGCCACCAATGCCGAGGTGCTCCAGCGCCTGGTGCCTGGCGAGTTCAACGTGGTGCTGGGCGTGGAGCTGGCGCGCTCGCTGGGCGTACGCCAGGGCGACATGGTCACGCTGATCGCCCCGGGCGGCCAGGTCACGCCGGCCGGCGTGGTGCCCCGCCTCAAGCAGATGCATGTGGCCGGCACCTTCGACTCCGGCCACTACGAATACGACTCGGCCCTGGTGATGATGCATTACGAGGACGCGCAGCGCCTGTTCCGCCTGGAAGGGCCGACCGGCATCCGCCTGAAGCTCAAGGACCTGCATGAGGCACCGCGCGTGGCCATGGAACTGGCCCACACCATCACCGACCGCCTGCTGATCCGCGACTGGACCCAGCAGAACCGCACCTGGTTCGCGGCCGTGCAGCTGGAAAAACGCATGATGTTCATCATCCTCACGCTCATCGTGGCCGTGGCTGCGTTCAACCTCGTGTCCACGCTGGTGATGACGGTGACCGACAAGCGCGCCGACATCGCCATCCTGCGCACGCTGGGCGCCTCGCCGTCCAGCATCATGGGAATCTTCATGGTGCAGGGCGCCATGGTGGGCGTCATCGGCACCTTCGCGGGCCTGCTGCTGGGCCTGGGCATTGCCTTCAACATCGATGTCATCGTGCCGGCCATCGAGCGCCTGCTGCATGCCAACTTCCTGCCCAAGGACATCTACCTGATCAGCAAGATGCCCAGCGATCCGCAGTACAGCGACATCATGCCCATCGCCGTGATCTCCCTGGTCCTGGCCTTTGTCGCCACCATCTACCCGAGCTGGCGCGCCAGCCGCGTGAACCCCGCCGAGGCGCTGCGCTATGAATGAAGTGAATGTGATGCCCGGTTTCGAAGTGTCCCAGCAGGGCGCCGTGGTCCTCGATGCGCGCGGCCTCACCAAGCGCTTCGCCGAAGGACGGCTCAACGTGCAGGTGCTGGCAGGTGTCGACCTGCAGGTGCGTGCGGGCGAGACGCTGGCCATTGTCGGCGCCTCGGGCTCGGGCAAGAGCACGCTGCTGCACCTGCTGGGCGGACTGGACGCCCCCACCAGCGGCAGCGTCACCCTCAAGGGCGAGCCCCTGCATGAACTCAGCGCCCAGAAGCAGGGTGCGCTGCGCAACAGGCACCTGGGATTCATCTACCAGTTCCACCATCTGCTGCCCGAATTCAGCGCCCAGGACAACGTGGCCATGCCGCTGCGCATACGCCGCGACGACCGGGCCGAGTGCATGGAGCGCGCCGCACGCATGCTGGCGGCCGTGGGCCTGGGCGAACGCATGCTGCACCGGCCGGCCGAGCTGTCGGGGGGCGAGCGCCAGCGCGTGGCCATTGCCCGCGCCCTGGTCACGCAGCCTGCCTGCGTGCTGGCCGACGAGCCCACCGGCAACCTGGACCGCAGCACGGCCGACACCGTGTTCCGCCTGATGCTGGAGCTGGCGCGCAGCCATGGCACGGCCTTTGTGATGGTCACGCACGACGAGCAGCTCGCGGCGCGCTGCGACCGCATGGTGCGCCTGGTGCAGGGACAGCTGGCCTGACCCTGTACTGGGTCCTGCGTGCGCCGTCCTGCGCGCTCCGGCGTCAGGCCATGCGCAGCAGCTTGCCGCCCATGTGCGGCGTGCGCACAGGCACCACGGAGGGCGCTGGCGCCGCCTTGATCTGCGGGGCCTCGGGAACCATGGCCGCCGGCAGCGACTTGCGCACGGGTTGCGCGCGGGGCGTGTCGCCGATGTTCACGCTCTGGGCCGTCAGGTCGGCCGTGACCTCGCGCAGCCGCGCAGACTGCGCCATGGAGGCCTGCACCACGTCGCCCATGATGGCCGTGACCTGGTGGGAGGAATCCACGATTTCCTGCATGGTCCCGCCGGCCTGTCGCACCTGCTCGGCGCCCAGAGCCACCTGCTCCACCGAGGTGTGGATGAGCTGCTTGATCTCCTTGGCGGCGGCGGCACTGTTCTGCGCCAGTGCCCGCACCTCGCCGGCCACCACGGCAAAGCCCCGGCCCTGCTCGCCGGCGCGGGCCGCCTCCACGGCGGCGTTCAGCGCCAGGATATTGGTCTGGAAGGCGATGCCGTCCATCACGCCGATGATGTCGCTGATCTTGCGCGAGCTGGCGCTGATGGACTCCATGGTGCCCATCACCTCGTGCACCGTGCGCCCGCCCTGCTCGGCCACCAGGCAGGCCTGGCGGGCCAGTTCATTGGCCTGGCCTGCGTGCTCGGCGCTTTCGCTCAGGCCCTGCATGGCCTCGCCCAGGGTCTGCGCGGCCGTGAAGCGGCGCGTGATATCGCGGGCGTACTTGACTACCTTGAAGGGCCGGCCGTCGGCATCGAGGATGGGGTTGTAGCTGGCCTCGATCCAGACCTGGCGGCCGTGCTTGCCGATGCGCAGGTACTGGCCTGCATCGTGCTGGCCGCTGCCCAGCTTGCGCCAGAACTGCGCGTATTCGGCGCTTTGGCGCTCATGGGGCTGGACGAACATGCTGTGGTGCCGCCCCGTGACCTCGTCCAGCGTGTAGCCCATGGCCTGCAGGAACAGGCGGTTGGCATGGAGGATGTTGCCGTCCAGGTCGAACTCGATGATGGCCTGCACCTTGGAGATGGCGGCCAGCTGGCCTTCGGCATCGGCGTTGCGGCGCTGCTGCTCGGTGATGTCGGTGGCGTACTTCACCACCTTGAAGGGCCGGCCATGCCGGTCGAAGATGGGGTTGTAGCTGGCCTGCAGCCAGACATCGCGCCCATCCCTGGCGATGCGCCGGTAGCGCCCCGCATCGTGGATGCCGCTGCCCAGGCGCTGCCAGAACTGGGCGTATTCGGGGGATTCGCTGACCTGGCTGTCCACGAACATGCGGTGGTGCTGGCCGATGACCTCGTGCTCCTCGTAGCCCATGGTGTCCAGGAAGTTCTGGTTGGCAGCCAGCACATGGCCTTGCAGGTCGAACTCGATCACCGCCTGGGACTTGTGTATGGCGGCCAATTGCCCGTCAAGCTCCGCCTTGCGGCGTGCGCCACCGAGGTCCAGGATTCGACTCCATGCTGAGCGCTTCATGGGAATTCCTCTCTCCAAAGCATGCCGGCCGGTGATGCGGGAGCCCGATGCGGGGTGTAAGTGTTACTTTATGTATTTTTATGGAGGCGCAAGCCATTCGTGTATTGATTTTGTCAAACGGAGCCGACTCGCAATAAGCCAAGGGTTTGCCCTTGCTCCGGGCCTCGTCTGCCCCTTGGACGGGCGCTGCCCGGGCCGGTGGCATGATGCGGCCATGCCCGCCTGGATAGACACCCACTGCCACCTCGATGCCCCTGAATTCGATGCCGACCGCGATGCCGTGCGCGCGCAGGCGGCCGAGACAGGCGTTGCGCATCTGGTGATTCCGGCCGTGGCGCGCGAGCACTGGGACACGGTGGTGGCGCTGGCGCGGCGCCATGGCGACAGCTATGCGCTGGGCATCCATCCGCTGTACACGCCCAATGCCCGCGAGCAGGACATTGCCGCATTGCGCGAGACGCTGGACCGGCTGCGTGGCGATCCCCAACTGGTGGCCGTGGGCGAGATCGGGCTGGACTTCTTCGTGCCAGGGCTGGACGCACAGCGGCAGGTCTGGTTCTACGAGCAGCAGATCGCGCTGGCGCGCGAGTTCGATCTCCCGGTCATCCTGCATGTGCGCAAGTCCAGCGACCGGCTGCTCAAGACCCTGCGCGCGCGGCCCGTGGCGGGTGGCATTGCCCATGCCTTCAACGGCAGCGTGCAGCAGGCCCAGGCCTTCATCGACCTGGGTTTCAAGCTGGGCTTCGGCGGCGCCGTGACCTATGACCGCGCGCTCAGGCTGCGCGAGTTGGCAGCCAGCTTGCCGCTGGACGCGCTGGTGCTGGAAACCGACGCTCCCGACATTCCGCCGCACTGGCTCTACACCACGGCCGGGCAGCGTGCCCAGGGCCAGGCCCAGGGCCGCAACACGCCGGCCGAGCTGGCACGCATTGCGGATGTGATTGCGCAACTGCGCGGCATTACGCCCCAGGCCCTGGCCGAGGCCACGGGCCGCAACGCGCGTGCCGCGCTGCGCGGCCTGCCCGCCATGGCCTGAGCCTGGGCCGCGCATGCCCATGAGCGGTCTTGCCGCCCGCTGCGAGCAGCCCGGCGAGTGCTGGGCGACAATGCCGGCCATGTCCTTGACCGTTTCCGATCTGCCGCCCCCCGGCACCCCGCGCTGGCAGGGCCTGGCGCCGGTGGCCGATGCGCGGACCCGGGCCCTGGTGCTGGGTAGCTTTCCGGGCCTGCGATCGCTGCAATTGCAGCAGTACTATGCCCATCCGCAAAACCAGTTCTGGCCCCTGCTCCAGGCCTTGTGGCCCGAGTATCCGCAGCCCGGCCGCGATGACTATGCGGGCCGCTGCGAATGGCTGCTGGCCCGGGGCCTGGGGCTGTGGGATGTGTACGCCAGCTGCGAGCGCGAAGGCAGCCTGGACAGCGCCATCCGCGCTGCCGAGGTGAACGACTTCGCTGGGCTGCGCACGCACTGCCCGCTGTTGACGCTGGCCTTGCACAACGGTGGCGAGAGCTACAAGCACGCCGGCCGCACGCAGGCCCTGGGCCTGGCTGCCGTGAAGCTGCCATCGACCAGCCCGGCCAACGCGAGCTGGCGTTTCGAACGCAAGGTCCAGGCCTGGCGCGAGGCGCTGGCTCTCCATCAACTGCTCTGAATCTTTCCATTTTTCCCGACGTGATACGCAAGACCCGTGGCGCCGCCAAGGCCGCCCCTTCCTCTCCCGCCAACGCCGCAGATGCCGAGCTGCCCGAAGTCAGCGTCTCCGACGATGGCGATGTGCGCCACCTGCACCTGGGCACGCCCTGGATACAGGGCTCCATGCGCATACGCGAGCCCTTCGAGATCGAGCTGGAGTACGTGCAGCGCATGATGGCCTGGCTGCTGTTCATGGAACCCGCCAGCGTGGCCGGCCGCCATGCCATGCAGCTGGGCTTGGGCGCCGCGGCCATCACCAAGTTCTGCCACAAGAAGCTGCGCATGCGCACCACGGCCATCGAGCTGAATCCGCAGGTGCTGGCCGTGTGCCGCAGCTGGTTCAAGCTGCCGCCCGACAGCGACACGCTGCGCGTGGTGCTGGCCGATGCGGCCCAGGAAATCCGCAAGAGCCAGTGGCTGGGCACGGTCGATGCGCTGGCCGTGGATCTCTATGACCACGATGCGGCCGCGCCCGTGCTGGACAGCGCCGAGTTCTATGCCGATTGCCGCAATCTGCTGACCGAGGACGGCATCATGACCGTCAACCTGTTCGGCCGCACCTCCAGCTACGAGCGCAGCCTGGCACGCATGGCCGAAGCCTTTGGCGAAGAGGCCATGTGGGCCTTCCGCCCCACGCGCGAAGGCAACACCGTGGTGCTGGCCCAGCGCACGCCGCGCGCGCTCGACCCCGCAGCGCTGCAGGCCGCCAGCGCCCAGGTGCAGGCCCGCTGGGACCTGCCCACCACGCGCTGGCCCAAGATCTTCGTGCGGCCCTGGTAGAGCGGGCTGGCCGGGCAGGGAGGCCGGCAGGCTTACCATAGGGCGCAGTTCAGCTTCCGGCCCAACGCCATGTCCGACCCGACCTCCACCGCACAGCCCACAACCGCCGTCGCTCCGCGCAATCCTTCGGGGCCCCTGGACTGGCGCAGGCTGGTGCAGTGGCTGCAGGCCGACGGCGTGATCACGGCCGAAGAGGCCCAGCGCACCGTGGCGCGCTGCTCGCAGGCCGAGAGCACCCAGCACCCGCTGGTCCGGCTGGCCAACGTGGGCGTGGCCCGGGCCGGTGACGGGCGCGCGCTGGACATCGAGGAGCTGACCCAGTACCTGGCGAGCCGCAGCGGCCTGGCCTACCTGCGCATCGACCCGCTGCGCGTGGATGCGGGCCGCGTGGGCGAAATCATGAGCGCCAGCTATGCCGAGCGCCACAAGGTGCTGCCCGTGCAGGTGTCGCCGCAGGAAGTGGTGGTGGCCACGGCCGAGCCGTTCATCGACGACTGGGTGGCCGAGGTCGAGCGCCAGGCGCGCCGCAAGGTGCGCCGCGTGCTGGCCAGTCCGGTGGACCTCAAGCGCTACACGGGCGAGTTCTTCGCCTTGGCCAAGTCGGTGCGCGCTGCCGAGAAGGCCGGCGGTGCGGCCAGCGCGGCCAGCTTCGAGCAGCTGGTGGAGCTGGGCAACAGCAGCAAGCAGCTCGATGCCAACGACCAGGGCGTGGTGCGCGTGGTGGACTGGCTGTGGCAATACGCCTTCGACCAGCGCGCCAGCGACATCCACATGGAGCCCCGACGCGACCAGGGCGTGATCCGCTTTCGCATCGACGGCGTGCTGCATCCGGTCTACCAGGTGCCCATGGGCGTGCTCAACGCCATGGTCTCGCGCGTGAAGCTGCTCGGGCGCATGGACGTGGTGGAAAAGCGCCGTCCCCAGGATGGGCGCATCAAGACCCGCAACCCGCGCGGCGACGAGGTGGAAATGCGCCTGTCCACGCTGCCCACGGCCTTTGGCGAAAAGCTGGTGATGCGGATCTTCGACCCCGACAACACGGTCAAGGACTTGGACGCCCTGGGCTTCACCAGCCATGACGCCCAGCGCTGGAACGAGCTGGTGCGCCGCCCGCACGGCATCATCCTCGTGACCGGTCCCACGGGCTCGGGCAAGACCACCACGCTGTACTCCACGCTCAAGCGCGTGGCCACGGAGGAGGTCAACGTCAGCACCGTGGAGGACCCGATCGAAATGATCGAGCCCAGCTTCAACCAGACCCAGGTGCAGACGCAGCTGGACTTCGGCTTCACCGAGGGACTGCGTTCGCTGATGCGCCAGGACCCGGACATCATCATGGTGGGCGAAATCCGTGACCTGGCCACGGCCGAGATGGCCGTGCAGGCCGCGCTGACCGGCCACCTGGTGTTCTCCACGCTGCACACCAACGATGCGCCCAGCGCCGTGAGCCGGCTGATGGAGCTGGGCGTGCCGCCCTACCTGATCAACGCCACGCTGCTGGGCGTGCTGGCCCAGCGCCTGGTGCGCACGCTGTGCCCGCAATGCAAGCAGCGCGACGAGGAGACTTCGGCCGCCACGCTGGCCGAGGCCGTGCGGCCCTGGAAACTGTCAGGCAGCTACCAGCCCTACAAGCCCGTGGGGTGCGTGGATTGCCGCATGACGGGCTTTCGCGGGCGCATGGGCCTGTACGAGCTGCTGACCGTGAGCGAGGCGCTCAAGCAGCAGATCCACACCTCACCGTCCATGGATGCGCTGCGCCGCCAGGCCGTGCAGGACGGCATGCGTCCGCTGCGCCTGGCCGGAGCCCTGCGCGTGGCCGAAGGCGTGACCACGCTGCAAGAGGTCATGGCCAGCACGCCCCTGCTGGGCTGACTGGCGGATAAAAACGTAAGTGCCTGCTCTTGCGCAGGCCGTTGCCAATGATGGATGGGGTGCCTGGCATGGGCACCCTTTTTTCCTCATGCGGGTAGGACATGAGGGTATGCCCTTTGTAGGTGGAATCCACATTCGGACACAGTTTTTCTGAACGCAAAATCGCCGGGTCGTGATTCCGTAAGGAGACATTCTCGTGAAAATCAAGAGTCAGAAAGACTTTTTTTCCGGCGTGATGTTTTTGGTTGTCGGCCTCGCTTTTGCGATCGGCGCAACCAACTACACCGTCGGCACCGGTGCCCGCATGGGCCCGGGCTACTTCCCGCTGATCCTGGGTGTGCTGATGTCCATTCTGGGCACGGCCATCTGCTTCTCCGGCCTGACCAAGGGACCCTCCGGCGGTGACAAGATCGGCAAGTGGGCGTGGAAGCAGGTGTTCTTCATCCTGGCCGCGAACTTTGCCTTCGGCATCCTGCTGGTCGGCGTTCCCAATCTGGGCATTCCCCAGTTCGGTCTGATCGTCGCCATCTATGCGCTGGTGTTCATCGCCAGCCTCGGCGGCCATAGCTTCAACTTCAAGGAAGTGGCAATTCTGGCCACCGTTCTTGCCGTAGGCAGCTATGTGGCCTTCGTGTGGGCACTGAATCTGCAGTTCCCCGTCTGGCCCAGCTTCATCACCGGCTAAGCAGGAGCATCGTCCGTGGAACTTTTTCAGAACCTGGCGACCGGCTTCGGCGTCGCCTTCACTTTCCAGAACCTGATCTACTGCTTCGTCGGCTGTCTGCTCGGTACGCTCATCGGCGTGCTTCCAGGCATCGGCCCCGTGGCAACGATCGCCATGCTGCTGCCAGCGACCTACGCCCTGCCTCCGGTGGCGGCGCTGATCATGCTGGCCGGTATCTACTACGGTGCGCAGTACGGTGGCTCGACCACCGCCATTTTGGTGAACCTGCCGGGTGAATCCTCGTCCGTGGTGACCGTGATCGACGGCTACCAGATGGCCAGAAAGGGGCGAGCGGGACCCGCTCTCGCTGCCGCAGGACTCGGCTCGTTCTTCGCAGGCTGCGTGGGCACCGTGATCCTGGCCGCCTTCGCGCCTCCGCTGACGGAAGTGGCCTTCAAGTTCGGCCCTGCCGAGTACTTCTCGCTGATGACCCTGGGCCTGATCGGCGCCGTGGTGCTGGCTTCGGGCTCGCTGCTCAAGGCCATTGCGATGATCGTGCTGGGCCTGCTGCTGGGCATGGTCGGTACCGACGTGAACTCCGGTGTGGCCCGCTACAGCTTCGACATTCCCGAACTGACCGACGGTATCGACTTCGTCGTGATCGCCATGGGCGTGTTCGGCTACGGCGAAATCATTGCCAACCTGTCCAAGCCCGAGGACGAGCGCGAAGTGTTCGCAGCCAAGGTGACGGGCCTGATGCCCACCGCCGAGGACTTCAAGCGCATGCTGCCTGCCATGCTGCGCGGCACGGCCCTGGGTTCTGCCCTGGGTATCCTGCCCGGTGGCGGTGCCATGCTGTCGGCCTTTGCTGCCTACACCATCGAGAAGAAGACCAAGCTCAAGCCGGGCGAAGTCCCCTTCGGCCAAGGCAACATCCGTGGCGTGTGCGCGCCCGAGTCGGCCAACAACGCAGGTTCGCAGACCTCCTTCATCCCGCTGCTGACGCTGGGCATTCCGCCCAACGCCGTGATGGCGCTGATGGTGGGCGCGATGACCATCCACAACATCCAGCCGGGCCCGCAGGTGATGACCAGCAACCCCGAGCTGTTCTGGGGCCTGATCGCCTCGATGTGGATCGGCAACCTGATGCTGATCGTCCTGAACCTGCCGCTGATCGGCGTCTGGATCAAGCTGCTGACCGTGCCCTACCGCTGGCTGTTCCCGTCCATCGTGCTGTTCTGCGCGATCGGCGTGTACGGTACCAACAACAACACCTGGGACGTGTGGATGGTGGGTATCTTCGGCTTCGTGGGCTATGTGTTCCACAAGCTGGGCACCGAACCGGCTCCCTTGCTGCTGGGCTTCATCCTGGGCCCGATGATGGAAGAAAACCTGCGCCGTGCGCTGCTGCTGTCGCGTGGCGACTGGAGCGTGTTCGTGACCCGTCCGATCTCGGCCGGCCTGCTGCTCGCCGCCGTGGTGCTGCTGGTGGTGGTGCTGATGCCCGCAGTGAAGAACAAGCGCGAAGAAGCATTCGTCGAGGATTGATCGCCTCAGCGCTGCAACCATGTTGCTTGACGGCCCTTCGGGGCCGTTTTTTTTTGCGTCGACGAGAAATGCACGTGAAAGCTGTTGATCCCGGATGGCAGGAGGACGCAGCGCCCGTGCCTGCACAATAGCGCGCAGTCTTTCGAGGTCACGATGTCCCCACTTCTGTCATCCCAGCACCCGCTGCGCGTGCTGCTGCACAACGAGATCCATGCGCGTCCAGCCGAGGAAATGCAGGCGCCGCTGGCCATCACCCACGTGGTGATGCTCACCGACGCGGCCCAGCGCGAGGCCAGCCGCGCCCATGTGGCCACCCTGCTGCGCAACCACCACCTGCCCCCGCCCGATGCGGCGACCACGCATGTGCTCATCGATCTGGGCGCCTTTCACCTGCGCTGGGAGCTGCACACGGAATTCGTCTGCTGGACCTTCAGCAAGCCCATGTCGCAGGCCGGCATGGACGATGTGCGCGAGCCCGAGGCCGCCATCGACTACGTGCCGCGCGACTGGCTGGCTGCATTGCCTGGCCAGTGCCTGAGCGGCCTGCACCTGTGGGCCTTGCAGGAACAGGCGATCAACGAGCCGCACCTGGTGCGCCACCTGTTGCAGGAAGACACGCTGGTGGGCGCACGCGTGGCCGGCGATGCGGGCAAGGTCTACACGGACTTCGCCATCCATGCCGATGGCTTCTCGCGCATGCTGCTGCTGGCCGGCGAATCGCTGTCGCCGCGCCGCCTGGGGCGGCTGGTGCAGCGCCTGCTGGAGATCGAGACCTACCGCATGGCGGCCTTGCTGGGCCTGCCTGCCGCCCGCCAGGCCGCTGCCGTTCTGGCCACGGCCGAGCGGGACCTGGCGGCCCTGGCCCATTCCATCCGCCTGGCGGACCGCGATGCCGAGCCGGCGCTGCTGGACCGGCTCACGCGCCTGGCCGGGCAGGTGGAGAGCGAGTACGCCACCACGCACTCGCGCTTTTCCGCCAGTGCGGCCTATTTCGAGCTGGTGGACAAGCGCATTCAGGACATCCAGGAATCACGCATCGACGGCATACAGACCATCCGCGAGTTCATGGACCGGCGCCTGACGCCGGCGCGCAGCACCTGCGAATGGGCGGCGCGGCGGCAGAACGCGCTGTCCGAGCGCGTCTCGCGCGTCAGCAGCCTGCTGCGCACGCGCGTGGAGATCGAGCAGCAGCAAAGCAGCCAGCAACTGCTGGGCGCCATGAACCAGCGCCAGGACATGCAGCTCAAGCTGCAGTCCACGGTGGAAGGCCTGTCCGTGGCCGCCATCACCTACTACTTTACGGGCCTGATCAGCTATCTGGCCAAGGGCGCCAAGGCCCTGGGCTGGCCCTGGTCGCCGGAGAGCACGGCCGCCGTCGCCATTCCCGTGGTGGCGCTGGGTGTGTGGTGGTCCTTGCGCAGGCTGCACCACAGGCTGTTCCGTGGCCAGCACGGCGGCGGCGCGCATTGAAGGCAGCGCCAGGGGCTCGCCGGTGTGCCGGCGAGTTCACGTTTTCTCACGTTTGGCGTGAAAGCGTCGAAGCCTCGCGCACAATGTGCGCTGCCGTTCTGCAAGGATCGAGCAAGGTTGTGTTTGTTCAGGAGTGAGACATGGATCTGGGAATCGCGGGCAAGTGGGCCCTGGTATGTGGCGCCAGCAAGGGCCTGGGCTTTGGCTGTGCCAAGGCGCTGGCGCAAGAGGGTGTGAACCTGGTGATCAATGCGCGCAATCCCGAGGCCCTGCAGGAGGCCGCGGCCAGCCTTGCGGCCCTCGCGCCGCAGGTGAAGGTGCTGGCCGTTGCCGCCGACATCACCACCGAGGAAGGCCGTGCCGCCGTGCTGTCGGCCGCCGGCGGCCCGGGCGTGGATTTCGATATCGTCATCACCAATGCGGGCGGCCCGCCTCCCGGCGATTTCCGTGACTGGGACCGCGCGGCCTGGCTCAAGGCCGTGGACGCCAACATGCTCACGCCCATCGAGCTGATCAAGGCCACGGTGGACGGCATGGCGGCACGCGGCTTCGGCCGCATCGTCAACATCACGTCCAGCGCCGTGAAGGCGCCCATCGACATCCTGGGCCTGTCCAACGGCGCGCGCAGCGGCCTCACGGGCTTTGTGGCGGGCCTGGCGCGCAGCGGCATCGCGGCCAAGGGCGTGACCATCAACAACCTGCTGCCCGGCAAGTTCGACACCGACCGCCTGCGCACCACCTTCACGGCCGCCGCCAACAAGAGCGGCAAGAGCCTGGACGATGTGCGCCTGGTGCAGCAATCCCAGGTGCCGGCGCGCCGCTTCGGCACGCCCGATGAATTCGGCGCCATCTGCGCCTTCCTGTGCAGCGCCCACGCAGGCTACATGACGGGCCAGAACATCCTGCCCGACGGCGGCCTGTACGCAGGAACCTTCTGATGCGCCAGGGCACTGCGACCATGACCGCCTCCGGAGCCCGCAAGCCCCGGGCAGTGCCAGGCATGGCCGCGCAGTTGCAAACGGGCGGCGGACAGGGGCGGTCTTGAAAACCCCGGCCCTGCATCGCGGCCAGCGGCCTCGCCGCAGCCTGCCCATGTCGCATGCCATGCAGGGAGCCGGGAGATGAGCGAACTGTCCCACCAGACGGACTGGTCGCAGGCGATTGCAGGCCCCTCCGCGCGCCCGGCGGCTGCGCTCAGTCCCCCAGGCATGCGCCATACCCTGGGCCTGATGCTCGTGCTGCTGACGGTGGCCCTGGCGGCCGCCGTCGTCTGGCTGCTCAGCGGCATGCGCACCACCGCGCAGGAAGAGGCATCGCTGCGCCTGGTGCGCTTTGTGCTCGGTACCGAGGCGGCCATCAGCCGCAGCCTTGAATCCCTGGACGCACTGGCCATGGGGGTGGATGAATGGCTGGGTTCGCGCGATCCCGCATCGGCCTCGCAGCCGCAACTGCAGGAGATGCTGCACGCCATGGAGCGGCAGAACACGCTGGCGCGCCGCGCCTCCGTGCACGACTCCAAAGGCCGCGAACTGGCGGCTTCTGGCGATGGCCCGGCCATTGATCTGCCGGCCCAGGCCTGGGAGCGCCTTGCGGCCCAAAGCCGCTCAGAATTGCTGGCCAGCCCGCCCTCCGTGGCGCCGCAGCCGCCGGGCGGCGAGCGCATGCTCTATCTGGTGCGCCCGCTGAGCCGTGCGCAGCAGGGTGGCTATGTGCTGATGCAGGTGCCGGTGGCGGCGCTGGGCGCGGTGCTGGCCCAGGGCGGCGTGCTGGACGGACTGGAAGTCACGCTGGAGCAGGGCAGCGGCGAGCTGCTGCTGTCCATGCCCCCCTACGGCGAGGCCTCGGCTGCGCGGTTGCTGCCGGCGACATCGCAGTTGGCGTCCAGCGGCGTCATGCCCATGGCCGCACGCCTGAGCCGAGTGCCCGCCCTGGTGGCCGCGCATCCGCTGCCCAAGGGCAATCTGTGGGTCACGGCCAGCCTGCCCATGTCCTCCGTGCTGGCGGGCTGGCGTGTGGCGGCCTGGCTGATGGTGCTGGCCGTGATGATCTTCGGCGTGCTGCTGGCCATACTGGGCTGGACGGTCCACCGCTACATGGATCGCCTGCATGCCGCGCGCCGTCAGGCACAGCGCTCCGAGCAATGGCTGGACCAGGCGCTGGACAGCATGGTCAGCGGCTTTTTGCTGCTGGATTCACAGCAGCGCGTGCTGCGCTGGAATCGCTGCTACGAGGAGATGTTTCCATGGCATGCGGATCAGCTGGAGCCCGGCCGGCCCCTGCAATCCCTGCTGGATGCCAGCCCCAGCGCCGTGGGTCTGGTGGCGGCGCCGGAGCAGATCGATGAGGCGAAGGACCTGCACCGGCAACTGGTGCTGCGTCCTGGCGTCCCCATGGAGCAGCAACTGGCCAGCGGCCGTTTCGTGCAGATGACGGCGCGCCCGGCTGCCGAGGGCGGCGTGGTCATCACCTACAACGATGTCACCGATATCCGGCTGGCCACGGCCGAGATCGAAAGCCTGGCCTTCTACGATCCGCTGACCAGCCTGCCCAATCGCCGCCTGCTGCTGGACCGCCTGGCCCAGGCCACGGTGCTGGCTGCGCGCGAAGGCTGGACCGGGGCGCTGCTGTTCCTGGACCTGGACCAGTTCAAGATGCTCAACGACACGCTGGGCCATGAAGTGGGCGACCAGCTGCTGCAGCAGGTGGCGCACCGGCTGCGCAGCGCCGTGCGCTCTTCGGACACGGTGGCGCGCCTGGGGGGCGATGAATTCGTGGTCATGCTCTGCGAGCTGTCGCACGAGCCTGCCGAGGCGGCCACGCTGGCCCAGCGCATTGGCGAGAAGATCCTGGCGCGGCTCAACCAGTCCTATGTGCTGGGTGCCCACCTGCACCGCAGCGCCTGCAGCATTGGCGCCACGCTGTTCGGCCGCCAGCCGCAGTCGGCGGCCGAGCTGCTCAAGCAGGCGGACATCGCCATGTACCAGATCAAGGCGCGCAACGGCAGCGGCCTGTGCTTCTTCGATCCGCAGATGCAGGTGGAGATCCACCAGCGCGTGCGCATGGAGGGCGACCTGCGCCAGGCCCTGGCGCAGTCCCAGTTCGAGCTGCACTACCAGCCCCAGTTCACGCTGGCAGGCGAGGTCATCGGTGCCGAAGCCCTGCTGCGCTGGCGCCACCCCGAGCGCGGCCTGGTACCGCCCGGCATGTTCATCGCCGTGGCTGAGGAAAGCGAGATCATCGTGCCGCTGGGCATGTGGGTGGTGCGCACGGCCTGCGAGCAGCTGGCCGCCTGGCAAAAGGATGCGCGGCTGCGCCATCTGCAGGTGGCCGTGAATGTCAGCGCCCGCCAGTTTCGCCACCAGGACTTTGCCTCCCAGGTCATCGAGCAGGTGCGCAGCGCAGGCATCGCCCCCCATCTGCTCAAGCTGGAGCTGACCGAGTCGCTGGTGATCGAGAACGTGCAGGAGTCCATCGCCAAGATGAAGCAGCTGCGCAGCCATGGCGTGTGCTTTTCCATGGACGACTTCGGCACCGGCCATTCCTCGCTGACCTACCTTACCCAGCTGCCGCTGAACCAGCTCAAGATCGACCAGTCCTTCGTGCGCCACCTGGGCATGCGCCATACCGACGATGTGATCGTGCAGACCATCATCGGCATGGCTCGCAACCTCAACCTGGATGTGATCGCCGAAGGCGTGGAAACGCTGGAGCAGCGCGCCCTGCTGGCGCACTACGGCTGCGAGTACTTCCAGGGCTATCTGTTCAGCCCGCCCGTTCCCATCCGCGCGTTCGAACAGCTGCTGGCCAAGGTGCCCGTGCGCACCGCGGCACACGGCCTGCCCAAGGCTATCCCCGGCGCGAAGACACCATGATGCCGCCCACGATGAGTACGAACGCCAGGCCGTGGTACAGGCGCGGCGCTTCGCCCAGCAGCGCGATCGACAGCAGGGCGGTGAACAGCGGGATCAGATTGCCGAAAAAGCCCGCCACGGCCGGGCTGCTGCGCTGCACGCCCAGCCCCCAGAAACGGTAGGCCAGGATGGCCGGGCCCAGGGCGATGAACAGCAGTGCCCCGCCCAGAGGCCAGCCCCACTGAATGTGGAACTGCCCCATGGCCATCTCGCCGCCCGTGAACAGGCCGGACCAGCCCAGGCCGAAGACCATCTGGGCCAGCAAAAATCCTGCCCAGTCCGAGCGCAGCCGCTGCGGGACCTGCGCCTTGGACAGCAGCCAGGTGTAGAGGGCCCAGACCATGGTGGCCAGCACCATGAACAGATCGCCGGGCACGAGCTGCAGATGCAGCAGCAGCTCGGGATCTCCGCGCGACAGCACCACGGCCACGCCCAGCATCGACAGCAGTGCGCCCAGCAGTTGGCGCCGGCTGACGGGAATGCCCCATACGATGCGGCCCAGGGCCAGCATCCACACCGGCATGCTGGAGCTGACCAGGGTGACGTTCAGCGGCGTCGAGGTCTTGAGCGCCAGATACAGCAGCGCGTTGTAGCAGCCGATGCCCAGCAGGCCCAGCACGGCGAACTGCCGCCAGTGGCTCCAGGTGCCGCTGCTGCGGCCCAGTGCCCATCCTGCCAGCGGCACAAGCAGGACAAAGGCAATGGCCCAGCGCAGGAAGTTCAGCGCAAACGGCGAGATCAGGTCATGGACCAGGCGACCCACGATGGCGTTGCCGGCCCACAGCAGGGGCGGCAGCGTCAGGATGGCGGCGGTGGACAGCTTCAGCGGCGGGCTCGTGTGGCTCATAGGCCCGCCACTATAGGTGCTGCGAACGCTCTTTGCCGGCCTTGCGCCAGTCCTGTGCGGGCCCGGTGCAGCGTCTTGCGCGTGGCCTCCCGAAACATGGCACGATGCCGCTCTTGTTGGTTTTTTGCAGGAGTGCATCCCATGGGTATTGCAGTGCAGATCCGCCACAACGGCGGCCCCGAAGTCCTGGAGCTGGTGCAGGTCGCCGTGGGCGAGCCCGGGCCGGGCCAGGTGCGCATACGCCACCATGCGGTGGGCCTGAACTTCATCGATGTCTACCAGCGCTCGGGCCTGTACTCGCTGCCCATGCCCTTGAGCCTGGGCATGGAGGGCGCAGGCGTGGTCGAGGCCGTGGGAGAGGGCGTGCAGCACCTGGGCGTGGGCGACCGCGTGGCCTATGCCAGCAATCCGCCGGGCAGCTACAGCGAGGTGCGCGTCATGCCCGCCATGTGCGTGTGCCGCCTGCCCGATGCCATTGCGTTCGAGACGGCCGCCGCCATGATGCTCAAGGGCCTGACCGCGCAGTACCTGCTCAAGAAATGCATTCCGGTCGAGGGCCTGGCACCGGGTGATGCCGTGCTGTTCCATGCGGCGGCCGGTGGCGTGGGCCTGATCGCCTGCCAATGGGCCAGGGCACTGGGCCTGCAGCTCATCGCCACGGCAGGCTCGGACGAGAAGTGCGCGCTGGCCCTGGCCAACCGTGCAGCCCATGCCATCAACTACCGCAGCGAGAACTTCGCCGAGCGCGTGCAGGAGATCACGGGCGGCCAGGGTGTGAAGGTGGTCTACGACAGCGTGGGCAAGGACACCTGGGAAGGCTCGCTGGCCTGCCTGCGGCGCTTCGGCCTGTTGGTGAGCTTCGGCAACGCCTCGGGCCCCGTGGCGCCTTTCGCTCCTGCCGTGCTGGCGGCCAAGTCGCTGTATGTGACGCGCCAGACCCTGTTCTCCCACATCACCAGCCGCGAGGCCACCCAGGCGATGGCCGACGATTTGTTCGCCGTGGTGGAAAGCGGTGCCGTGAAGATCCATATCGACCAGCGCTATCCGCTGGCCGAGGTGCGCCAGGCCCACATGGACCTGGAGGCGCGCAAGACCACCGGCTCGACCATCCTGCTGCCATGAGTGTGCAAAAGCGCCTGACTGATCCGGCTGACCCGGCCGACCCGGCCGTGAAAGCCTGGCTGGACCGCCTGCGCGCCGACACGCGCCAGCCCGCGCTGCAGCCGCGCCGGCCGTTGCTGGTGACGGGGCAGGAGACCGGTTCGCTGGAAGACGGCCTGGCCGCGCTGCTGCCGGACGATGTGATGCATGCCCACGGCGTGGCACTGCGCCTGCAGGCCGGCCAATGGCATCTGCAAGGCCAGGGCGATGCCACGGTCCTGCTCAACGCCCTGGCCCGGGTGCTGCGTGCCACGGGCCACAGCGGCCCCTGGCGCGATGAGCAACTGGCCGTGTGCAACGTCCAGGGCCAGCGCATTGCCACCGTGGAGCGCGGCGCCGTGCGCCCGCTGGGCATTGCCACCCAGGCCGTGCATCTGGTGGGCGAGACGGCCGATGGCCGCATCTGGGTGCAGCAGCGCGCCGACAACAAGCCCACCAACCCCGGCATGTGGGACACGCTGATGGGCGGCATGGTGGCCGCGTGCGATACCGTGGCCGAGGCCGTGGAGCGTGAAACCTGGGAAGAGGCCGGCTTGCGCGTGGCCGAGCTGCAGGGCCTGCGCCATGGCGGCCATGTGCTGTTCGAGCGCCCCAGTGACGAGGCCGAGGGCCGGGGCTTCATGCGCGAGCGCATCGACTGGTTCAGCGCCACCGTGCCGCCGGCGCTGGAGCCCGGCAACCAGGATGGCGAGGTCCAGGCTTTTGCGCTGATCGAGCGCGACCAGCTCGTCGAATGGCTGCTGCAGGGCCGCTTCACGCCCGAGGCCGCCCAGGTGCTGGCGGCCTGGCTGGGCTGGTGAAACGCTTCAGCGCGCCGTCTTGTTCAGTGCCGATTCCTTGAGCCGGCTGGGCGCCAGGGCGCCGGCCGATTCGAGGATGGGGTAGGCCACCGAGCACAGCAGCGAGTTGATGCGCTTGAGGTCACTGATCAGGTCGATGTGCAGCGAGCTGGTCTCTATGCTGGAGACGGTGTTGTCGGACAGGCGCGCCAGGTGGGTGGCCGAGTAGGCCAACTCCAGGTCGCGGAAACGCGCCTTTTCCTCCAGCAGCTTCTGTGCCTCGCGCACATTGCCGTTGAGGAACACGCTCATTGCCAGGCGCAGGTTGTCCAGCAGGTGGTGCAGCAGCTCGCGGATCTCCTGCGTGCCGGCCTCGGAGAACTGGCGGCCCTTTTTGATCTTCTTGTCCTCGATGTCCAGCAGCACGCGCTCGATGATGTCGCCGATCTGCTCCATGTTGATGGTGAAGCTGATGATTTCCGTCCAGCGCTGGCCCTCGCGCTCGTCCAGTTCGGCGCGCGAGATCTTGGTCATGTAGTACTTGATGGCCGAGTACAGATCGTCCACCGTGCCTTCAAGCTCGCGCAGCTCCTGGGACAGCTTGAGGTCGTCGGTCTCCAGTACCCGCTGCATGCCGATCAGCATGGACTCGACCATGTCGGCCTGGTGCAGGGCCTCGCGCGCGGCGCAGGAAATGGCCAGCGATGGCGTGCTCAGCGCCGACGGGTCCAGGTGGCGCGGGCGCAGCAGGCTGGTGGAGCTGGCCTCGGGCTTGGGCAGCAGGGCCGTCACCCAGCGCGCCACGGTCTGCGTGAGGCCGATGAAGCACAGGCTGTTGAAGATGTTGAAGGCCAGGTGGAACAGCACGATGTTCTGGCCCTTGCCGTCGATCATCGGCATCACGTAGGTGGCCCACAGCCCCAGGAAGGGCGCCACGATGGCCACCCCCATGATCTTGAACAGCATGTTGCCGATGGTGACCTGGCGCACTTCGGTGCTGGACTTGGCCGTGGTCAGCACGGCCACCAGGCCGCTGCCGATATTGGCGCCCAGCGTCAGGCCCAGCGCCACTTCCATGGGAATCGCGCCCGAGCTGGCCATGGCCGCGATCAGCAGCACGATGGCCAGGCTGGAATAGGCCATCACGGCCAGCAGCGCACCCAGCAGCAACTCCATGAAGATATCGCTGGTGACCGAGCCCAGCAGGGTGCGCACGGCGGGGGCTTCCAGCAGCGGCTCGGTGGCCTCGACCACCAGGCGCAGCGCCAGCAGCATCACGCCCAGGCCGATCAGCACGCGGCCTATGCGCCCGGCCGTGGTGTCCTGGCGGGTGATGAACAGCACCACGCCCACGAAGATGAACAGCGGCGACAGCCAGGACAGGTCGGTGGAGAACAGCACGGCCATCAGCGCCGTGCCCACGTCGGCGCCGCGCATCACGGCCAGCGCGGCCGGCAGCGAGATCAGGCCCTGGCCCACGAAGGCCGAGGTCATCAGCGAGGTGGCCGTGCTCGACTGCACCAGCGCAGTCACACCCAAACCCGACAGCGCAGCCGAGAAACGGTTGCTCATGCTGTGGGCGAGCAGGTCGCGCAGGTTGGCGCCGAACACCCGCAACACGCCGGTGCGGACCATGTGCGTGCCCCAGACCAGCAGGGCGATGGCGGCCAGTAGATTGAGTAAGTGCTTCATGTGCTGTGAGCGGAGAAGCGGACCAATATAACCCCGGTCCCGGCTTGCGCGCAGGAGAGTCGGCCGCATGAGCGCACAGTTTGGTGCGAAATAAAGAAAATTGTAGAAATAAAACGAATCAAAAAGAATTTCGGTTGACCAAAAACGCACTCAGGAAAACCCGAGGAGAAAGCCCGTTGGCACGCAGTTGGCGGCAGCCTCCATGAAAAAGCCCCTCGCAGGAGGGGCTGGGCTGGCTGTCGTGGCGTGCGCCGCGGCGGGGATCAGGTTCTTTTGGCCCGCCGTGCGCGCAGCACCTCGTCCAGGATCAGCAGGCCCGCGCCCACGCTGATGGCGATGTCGGCGGCATTGAAGGCCGGAAAGTGCGAACGGCCCCAGTAGAAGTCCAGGAAGTCCACCACGTAGCCGTGCTGCAGGCGGTCCACCACGTTGCCGATGGCGCCGCCCAGGATGCTGGCCAGCGAGAAGCAAAACAGCTTCTGCCCCGGATGCTTGCGCAACTGCCAGACGATGAGCAGCGTGGCCGCCACGCCGATGCCCACGAACAGCCAGCGCTGCCAGCCGCCCGCTCCGGCCAGGAACGAGAAGGCCGCGCCCGTGTTGTGGGCCCGCACGATGTTGAAGAAGCCCGTGATCGGCGTCCAGTCACCCAGCTGGTAGGCACCAAGGATCCACTGCTTGGTGAGCTGGTCGATGGCGATGATCGCCAGCGACCAGGCCAGCCAGGGCCAGATGCGGCTGTTGCGGGATTCGGGGACCGCAGCAAAGGTAGGGGTCATGGCAGCGCCTCAGGGGTTGATTACGCCTTGTGGCGCTCTTCGCCAGCACCGTGCAGGTTGCTGTCGCAACGGCCGCACAGGCTGGGGTGCTCGGGGTTGATGCCCACGTCGGCGCGGTAGTGCCAGCAGCGGTCGCACTTGGCGTGGCTGCTGGGTGTGACGGCGGCCTGCAGCGCCTCGCCCGCCAGGGCCTCGGCCGCCGAGGTGATGAAGACGAACTTCAGGTCGTCGCCCAGGCTTTGCAGCAGGGCCAGGTCTTCGGGCTGGGCCGAGACACTGACTTCGGCCTGCAGCGAGGAGCCGACCCGGCCTTCGGTGCGCACGGCCTCGATGTCCTTGTTCACCACGTCGCGGATCTCGCGCAGGCGCGCCCACTTGGCCAGCAGGGCCTCGTCACCGGCCGGCAGGTCGGTGTAGGTCTCCAGGAAGATGGACTCGCTGTCGCCGAAGACCTTCCAGGCCTCCTCGGCCGTGAAGGACAGGAAGGGCGCCATCCAGCGCAGCATGGCATGCGTGATCTGGTGCAGGGCGGTCTGGGCGCTGCGGCGGGCCAGGCTCTTGGGCGCGCTGGTGTACAGGCGGTCCTTGAGCACGTCCAGGTAGAAGCCGCCCAGGTCTTCCGAGCAGAACAGCTGCAGCTTGGCCACCACGGGGTGGAATTCATAGACCTTGTAGTGGGCCAGCAGCTCGGCCTGGAACTGGGCCGCGCGGGCCAGGGCCCAGCGGTCGATCTCCAGCAGCTCTTCGGTGGGAACCGAGTCCTGCGCAGCATCGAAGTCGCTGACGTTGGCCAGCAGGAAGCGCAGCGTGTTGCGGATGCGGCGGTAGGCGTCTACCACGCGGGCGAGGATCTTGTCGTCGATGCCCAGGTCGCCCGAGTAGTCGGTCGAGGCCACCCACAGGCGGATGATCTCGGCGCCCATCTTGTTGCTCACGTCCTGCGGGGCGACGGTGTTGCCCAGCGACTTGGACATTTTCTTGCCCTGGCCGTCCACGGTGAAGCCGTGGGTCAGCAGGCCGCGGTAGGGCGCGCGACCGAAGATGGCCGAGGCCAGCAGCAGCGACGAATGGAACCAGCCGCGGTGCTGGTCATGGCCTTCCAGGTAGAGGTCGGCCTCGGGGCCCTGGTCGTGGTGCATGTCGGCGTGCGTGCCGCGCATCACGTGCCAGAAGGTGGAGCCGGAGTCGAACCAGACTTCGAGGATGTCGGTGCTCTTGGTGTAGTGCACGGCCTCCTCGGCGCCCAGGATGTCCTCGGCCGTCACGCGGCTCCAGGCCTCGATGCCGCCCTGCTCGACCATGGTGGCCGCCTGGTCGATGATCTCCATGGTGCGCGGGTGCAGCTCGCCGCTGTCCTTGTGCAGGAAGAAGGGCAGGGGCACGCCCCAGCTGCGCTGGCGCGAGATGCACCAGTCGGGGCGGCCGGCGATCATGTCGCGCAGGCGGGTCTTGCCGTTCTCCGGGTAGAACTGGGTGTGCTCGATGGCTTCCAGTGCGATCTGGCGCAGCGTCTGCGCGGGCTTGTCGCCGGGCTTGGTGAACACGCCCTCGCCCTCGTCCATGCGGATGAACCACTGGGCTGCGGCGCGGTAGATCACGGGCGTCTTGTGGCGCCAGCAGTGCGGGTAGCTGTGGGTGATGGTCTTGGTGTCCATCAGGCGGCCGGCCAGCTTGAGCGCGTCGATGATGACGGGCGTGGCCTTCCAGATGTGCTGGCCACCGAACAGCGGCAGCTCGGGTGCGTAGACGCCGTTGCCCTGTACGGGGCTCAGGATGTCTTCGCGCGTCATGCCGTTGTTCATGCAGCTGTTGAAGTCGTCCACGCCATAGGCGGGGGCCGAGTGCACGATGCCGGTGCCGTCATCGGCCGTGGCGTAGTCGGCCAGGAACACGGGCGAGACGCGGTCGAAGCCCTTGTCCATATCGGCCAGCGGGTGCTTGAACTGCAGGTGGTCCAGCTTCCTGCCCACGGCGGTGGCGACGACCTGGCCTTCGAGCTTCCAGCGTGCCAGACACTTCTCGACCAGGGCCGAGGCCACGATCAGCAGACCGCGCTCGGTGTCCACCAGGCTGTATTCCAGCTCGGGGTTGACGTTGAGCGCCTGGTTGGCGGGGATGGTCCAGGCCGTCGTCGTCCAGATGACGATGAAGGCTGGCTTGGCCAGCGATGGCAGCCCGAAGGCGGCCGCCAGCCTGTCGGGCTCGGCCGTGGGGAACATCACGTCCAGCGTCTGGCTTTGCTTGTCGGCGTACTCGATCTCGAACTCGGCCAGCGAGGAGCCGCAGTCAAAGCACCAGTACACCGGCTTGAGGCCGCGGTAGACGAAGCCGCGCTCCATGACGCGCTTCAAGGCGCGCAGCTCGGCGGCCTCGTTGGCGTAGTTCATGGTCTTGTAGGGATGGTCCCAGTCGCCGAGCACGCCCAGGCGCTTGAAGTCCACCATCTGCTGGGCGATCTGCTCGGTGGCGAATGCACGGCTCTTGGCCTGCATCTCGTCGCGCGGCAGATTGCGGCCATGCAGCTTTTCGATGGCGTTCTCGATGGGCAGGCCGTGGCAGTCCCAGCCCGGCACGTACATGGCGTCGAAGCCCTCGAGCTGGCGGCTCTTGACGATCATGTCCTTGAGCGCCTTGTTCACCGCATGGCCGATGTGGATCTTGCCGTTGGCGTAGGGCGGGCCGTCGTGCAGGATGAACTTGGGCGCACCGTGGCGCGCATCGCGCAGCTTCTTGTAGATGCCCTTGTCCTCCCATTCCTGGACCCAGCCCGGCTCGCGCTTGGGCAGATCGCCGCGCATGGGGAAGGGCGTGTCGGGCATGTTCAGCGTGGCGCGATAGCCCGCATTGGCGTTGGGAGAGACTTTCGAATCAGACATGGAGAACCTTGAAAGCAGGCCAGAGCCCGGACCGTCTGGTCCAGGCACGGGGAAAAGGGGAGGAAGCCTGGTGCGCACCCGCGCCCGGGCAGGTGACGGAGATCGTCAAATTCGGTCGCGCGTGGTCTGGCGACGGGTCTCGGTGTAGATGGGTGTGTGGATGGTGGCGAAGAACGCGCGCGCGTCATCGCAGTCCTTGGCGATGCCGGCGGTGAGGGCGTCGAGACTGTCGTACTTCAGCTCGTCGTGCAGTTTGTGCAGAAGTTCCACGCGGATGATTTTACCGTAGGCCTCTTCGCCACCCGGCGCGCCGGGCCAATCGAGGCAGTGGGTTTCCAGCAGGACGCGCCCGCCGTTGACATCCGTCGGGTCCAGGGAAGGGCGCACACCGAGGTTGGCCACGCCGCGCAGAGGACGCTCATGCAGTCCGTGGACCAGCACCGCGAAGATGCCGCTGGCCGCGGGCTTCCAATGGTTGAAGCGCAGGTTCAGCGTTCGAAAGCCGTCGCCCGCGCCCTGGCGGCTTTCGGCCAGGCTGCGGCCCAGCTTGCGCCCGTGGACCACATGGCCGGAGATGGTGTAGGGATGACCCAGCAGCCGCGCCGCATCCTGCATGCGCCCCTCGGCCAGGGCGCAGCGCACATGGGTGCTGGACACGCGCAGGCCATGCACTTCGTAGCTGTTCATGCGGGCCACGTCAAAGCCCTGGCGCTGGCCTGCCGCGTCCAGCATGGCGTAGTCGCCCGCGCGCTGGGCGCCGAAGCGGAAATCGTCGCCGACCAGCACGTATTTCGCGCCCAGGCCGGCCACCAGCACCTCATCGATGAAGGCCTGGGGCGCCTGGCTGGCCAGCGCCCGGTTGAAGGGCAGCACCACGGTCTGGTCCACGCCGCAGCGCTGCAGCTCCGACAGCTTGTCGCGCAGCGTGCCTATGCGCGCCGGCGCGATCTCGGGCCGGCCCAGGGCCTGGGCGAAGTAGTCGCGCGGATGGGGCTCGAAGGTCAGCACGCAGGTGGGCACGCCACGCTGGGCAGCTTCAGCCGACAGCAGGGCCAGCATGGCCTGGTGACCCCGGTGAACACCATCGAAATTGCCGATGGTGACGGCGCAGGCCGGTTCTCGCCCTGGATGGTTGAAGCCTCGAAAAATCTTCATGGGACGCTTTGTTTTCAATAGCGGCTGGCACGCGCGCAGCCAGCACAGGCTGTCAATCCGACACGGAAACAGAGTATATTGCCTCGATAAGGCCTGCCTTGCAGGCCCTGTGCACTGGCTGCATTCCCGTTCACCTTGGTGTCAGAGGAGGCGTGTCGTGAAGGTCTTGAAGCTGTCGGCCCAAGGGCTGCCCCAATCCTGGATTACGCTGGAGCAGGCGGCGCTGCATTACGCGGCGGACGATGTGCGCTGGGAGTCCGGCGGGGAAGTCGCCTGTTTCCGCGGTGGCCACAATGCCGTCACGGGCTGCCAGTCGGTCATCCACATCAACAGCATCATCGGCACGCGCGGTGCGCCCTCCATCAACCCGCACAGCCTGCAGCCGGGCCTGACCAACGGCAAGCTGTTCGCACGCGACCGCTGCATCTGCGCCTACTGCGGCCGGGTCTTCCACGAAAACGACCTCACGCGCGAACACATCGTGCCCATCTCCGCAGGCGGCGGCCATCACTGGATGAATCTGGTGACTGCCTGCCGTTCCTGCAACCACCGCAAGGGCGCCCGCACGCCTGAACAGGCGCGCATGCCCCTGCTCTACACGCCCTATGTACCCAGCCTCTGGGAAGACTTCATCCTGCGCAACCGGCGGATTCTGGCGGACCAGATGGAGTTTCTGCTGCTGCACGTGCCCAGAAGCTCGCGCTGGGCGCGCGATAGCCTTGTCGGGGACGGTGGTGCGCCCACGCACGAGGTGGCGTGGGCTTGATGAGAACTGTCAGGCAGCGGTCTTGGTTGCGGTCACGACGAAGCCCTGAACCGGTTGCCCGCCTTCCTGCCGCAGCACCAGTTCCTCGGTCGATACGCTGAAGCCCGCTTGCTTGCACAGTGCTTCGATATGGCTGCGCTTGTGGGCGTAGCGTTGGCTGGGCTTGGGCTGCAGGATCAGGTCCGGGCCATCTTCCGGAGCCGTCTCGCAGGAGAGGATGAGCTCGCCGCCTGTCTTGAGAATGCGTGCCGCGTTGGGAACAACCAGTTGGGGATCGCCGATATAGATCAACACGTCCAGCAGGGTCAGAACATCGTATTCATTGGCCGGTGTGTTTTGCAGCGCATCCACCAGATCCACATTGTGGAAACGGTCATAGACGCCGTGTTTGGCAGCTTCCTCGATCATCTTGAGCGAGCTATCCACGCCGATCAGATAGCCTTGCATCGGACCCAGGAACAGCCCCAGCAAGCCGGTGCCGCAGCCCAGGTCCAGCAGATTGAAGTCCTTGGCCGGGTGGCGCTCCATCAGCTGGCCAGCAACGATTTTCGGTAGTTGGTAGTTCAGGCCAAGAACCAGATGCTTGTCGAAGCGCCCGGCCATCTCGTCGAACATGGCCTGGTGCATCTTTACTGGAATATGTTTGGGAGTCTCGGCTCGTGCCAGCGCCGCGTAGTAGGCCAGTGTGGCGTCCTGCGGGAATTTCGCCTCGAGCGTCCGGATATCGTCCAGAGCCGCTGTGGTTTCGCCACGTGCGATTTGGACCTTGATGCGCCCCATTTTGTAGGCAGGCTGTTCCGGGAATTCATCCACCAGGGCGTTCCATATCTGGAGCGCCTCGGAGTGTTCTCCCAATTCGGCCAGATCGGCAGCCAGATGCTGTCGCAGCAGAGCATCGTTGGGGAAAAGTTCCAGTCCCCTGCGAAGGTGAAGGACGGCCATTTCAAGCTTGCCGGCACGGTGTGCGATGTCCACAACGCCGGCCAGCACCTGGGGATTGCGGGGCTCGATGCGCGCCACTTTCTCCGCCATTTCAATGGCGAGATCGAACTGATCGCGACGCGCACGGTAGAGGGCCGATTCCAGCAGACCCGGACCCCACATCGGTGCGAGTTCAACGCAGCGATTGAAGGCTTCCTCTGCTTTGGCGGGGTTGCCTGCCTTCTCTGCCATCAGCCCTGCCAGCATGAATACGCGGGCATCGCCAGGCATCTTGCGGTGAGCCTTGTTCAGAGTCTGTGCGGCCTTGCGCAGATCGCCGTTGGAGATCTGCTGGCGAGCCATTTCCAGGTGCTTGCGGTTGATATCGGCGGGGATGGAAGTAGCGCTCATGGACAGGTGTGTGTTTATGGCCAGGATGAGGCGGGCCTTGATGGCGGCAAATGCCGACAGGCCACGCCAGTGGCGAACTTTTCATTATCGTGGATTCTTCGCCGCATCATGTTTCAAGCCGCTGTCTGCAAGGTTTTGGACTGCGCAGCGGGAGCGGGATGCGGCGGCAGCGTGAGCGTGAAGCTCGTGCCGCCCTCCGGTGAAGGTGCCGCCTGTATGTCGCCGCCATGCAGTCGCGCAATGCGCCGGGCGACCCACAGGCCCAGGCCGAAGCCGCGGGCCTGGTCCGCGCGGTGGCCGCGCTCGAAGCGCTCGAAGATGCGTTGCGCCAGCCCGGGCGCCAGGCCTGGGCCCTGGTCGCTGACGGTGAGTTCCAGCTGACCACGGTCGTCGGTGCGCGCGCGCACGGTGATTTCTCCGGCCTTGGCGTACTTCACGGCGTTGTCCACGAGGTTGGACAGTGCGATGCGGATGAGCGTGGAGTCGCACTCCCAGATGGGGGGCGCCTGCGCGCTGTCCAGGCGCAGACGGTGGCGGCGAGACCAGTGCACGAGCTGCGCGGCATCATCGACCAGCTCCATGACGGGAGCGCGGTGCAACTGCAGCCTGAAGGCGGGAGCGTCCAGGCGGTCGCTGATCAGGCAGTTGTCCACCAGGGCCGTGAGGCGTCTGCAGGCGCGCCGGATCTGGGCGGCGCGTTCGAGCTGGGAGTCGATGTCGGGGGAGGGAAAGGAAAGTTGCTCGGTGGCGGCACTGTCCACCACGGCCAGCGGCGTGCGGAACTCATGGTTGACCATGTTGAAGAACTGCCGCTGCTCCAGTCGCAGCGTGCGTTCGCTGTGCAGCGCCGCCTGCAGTGCGTTCTGCGCCCGCAGCAGCTCGGCCGTGCGCAGCCGCACGCGCTCTTCCAGCGCATGCTCGGATTTGGCCAGGGATTCGAGCAGTTGTGCCTGGCGTGCCATGGAGTCCCGAAATTTCTGGATCAGGCTGGCGCCGACGGCCACGGTGATCACGATGTTGACCAGCAAGGTGTTGAGCTGCCAGAAAACGCTGGTCTCTATGGTGGGCAGGCTGGCAAGGCCCACATAGGCTGCCGTCACATACAGCCCCATGAGCCCGTACATGGTGCTGGGAACGACCATCAGCACATGGACCAGGCTGGCACGATCGCGCAGCAGATTGCTCCATGCGACCACCGCAAACAACGCGCTGATGGCCCAGGGCGCGCCGACCCCTATCCAGGCCCAGTCCTGGTAGCGGCCGAGCGGGATGCTTGGCAGGCACAGCAACGGGATGATTCCCAGGGCGAGCAGGGCCCGGTCCATGCGCCGCCAGCGTGTGTCGCGGGTCAGCAGCTCGCGCATCTGCCAGGCCAGGGCGGCGGGAAGCATCAGGGTGCCAAGGCTGACGCACAGATGACCCCAGTGCGCCAGATGGTCGGGCAGCCAGATCTGCAGGTAGCCCCGGTCGCTGGCGCCATGGATCAGTACGGCGATGGCTGCCACGGCCATGGCGGCCAGTTTGCGCAACCGCAAGGCCAGGGCTGCCCCGATGATCAGCAGGGCCAGCATGAGGTTGATGCCCTGGTGGATGCCCGATGCCCATTCCACGGCCGAGAACTGCGTCATCAGACCGCTGCTGCGCCAGATCGTGGCGTCCAGCTGCATGGGGCTTGAGGTCTGCACGCGCAGGATGAAGGGCTGGTCCGTGTACAGCGGAAACACGAGCTGGCGCACATGGACCCGTGGTTCGCCGGTTGCTGTATCGCCGCTGCTGCGCATGCGCCAGGCGCCGTCCATGTACTGGTACAGCGCGACCTGGTCCAGGTAGCTGGGCAGGATCTCCAGCCACAGAGGGTCCTGCTCGGGGTCGATCTTCCCGGCCGCGATATAGGGAGCCTGCACCTTGAGCCAATACACATCGCGCGTGTAGCCCTTGTTCAGCGGTGTGTCGAGCGCGGTGAAGTCCGTATCGGGCAGGGCTGCCACCTGGTCGATGGTGAGGCTGCCCTGCGCATCGACAAGCGCCAGCATGGGCAGGTCCGTGCCCAGCTGCAGGCGCTTGGCTGGAAGGGACTGCCAGGCCGGACTGAGGATGAAGCAGACCACCAGCACCAGCGAAAACACCAGCCAGCCCGGCAGCGCCAGACGGTTCAGGACACGCAGCAGGTTCAGGATACGCATGGCGAGGCGGGCTGTGTTGCAGCTGTGGCAAGGCCGCTGTCTTCGGGAATGCTGCAGGGCAGCGTCAGCGTGAAGCAGGTGCCTCCGCCCGCAGCTGGCGTGACCTGCACATCGCCGCCATGCATCTGGGCCACGCGCCGGGCCACCCACAGGCCCAGGCCGAAGCCTCGGGTCTGGTCCGAGCGCTCTCCGCGCTCGTGCAGCTCGAAGATGCGCTGCGCCAACTCGGGCGCCAGGCCAGGGCCCTCGTCGCTGACGGTGAGCTCCAGCCGGCCCTGCCCGTCCAGGCGGGCACACACGGCGATTTCGCCGGCCTGGGCGTATTTCACGGCGTTGTCCACGAGGTTGGACAGGGCGATGCGCACCAGCGTGGGATCGCACTGCCAGGAGGCGGGGATGCCGGCAGTCTCCAGCCTCAGATGATGGCGGCGCGACCAGTGCACGAGCTGTACGGCATCGTCGATCAGGTCCGTCACCGGAACCCGGTCGAGCTGCAGCCGGAACGCAGGCGCGTCCAGGCGGTCGCTGACCAGGCAGTTGTCCACCAGGGCCGTGAGTCGCCTGCAGGCACGCCGGATCTGGGCGGCCCGCTCCAGTTGGGAGTCGATGTCGGTGGACGGAAAGGTCAACTGCTCCGTGGCCGCGCTGTCCACCACGGCCAGCGGCGTGCGGAATTCATGGTTGACCATGTTGAAGAACTGGCGCTGCTCCAGCCGCAGGGTGCGTTCGCCGTGCAGCGCGGCCTGCAGCGCGTTCTGTGCATGCAGCAGCTCGGCCGTGCGTGTGCGTACCCGGCCTTCGAGCGCGTGCTCGGAGCGGGCCAATGACTCCACCAGTTGCGCCTGCCTGTCCATGGAGTTCTGGAATTTCTCGACCAGGCTGGCGCCCACGGCAATGATGATGAGGATGTACAGCAGCAGCGATTCCAGTTGCCAGTACATGCCGGCTTCGATGTCGGAGGACACCAGCCCCGTGAACGCTGCAGCCACGTGGATGCCCATGACCGCATGCAGCGTGTAGGGAATCAGCACCAGCAGGTTGACGATGCTGGGGCCCTGGCGGAGCAGGTTCTTCCAGGCCACCAGAGCGCTCAGCATGCTAGCCATCCAGGGGACGCTGACTCCGAGCCAGGCCCATTGCGTGTAGTGCCCCATGGGAATGCTGAGCAAGGCCAGCAGCGGCGCCAAGGTCAGCAGCACCAGCATGCGGTCGATGCGGCGCCAGATCGTGCCGCGCGTCAAGGTCTCGCGTGCCTGCCAGGCAAAGGCGGCAGGCAGCAGGAAGACGCCCACGCTCACCCAGATATCCGCATGCGGCGCCCAGGGCTCGGGCAGCCACAGCTGGGCATAGCCGCGCACATTGGCGTTGTGGGTCAGAACCACGAACGCCAGCAGCGTCATGGCCATCAGGCTGCGCATGCGAAGGGCCAGGGCTGCGCCGGCGATCAGCAAGGTCAGCACCAGGTTCACGCCCTGGTGCACCCCCGAGGCCCACTCCACGCTGGACAGCCAGGCCATCAGCCCCGTGCTGCGCCAGACCGTGGCGTACAGCTGCATGGCGCTGCTGGTCTCGATGCGCAGCACAAAGGGCTGGCCGGCGCGCAGTGGAAACACCAGCTGGCGCACATGGATGCGCTGGGCCATGGGCACCGTGTCGCCGCTTTCGCGTGCCTGCCACAGGCCATTCGCCTGCTGGTAGAGCGTGACCCTGTCCAGATAGGTGGGCGTGATCTCCAGCCACAGCGGATCATTGCCGGCCAGCGCACTGGCGGGTGCGAGGGCAGGCATGGCAACCCTCACCCAGTAAGCCTGGCGGGTATAGCCCTCGTTCAGAGGCGTGCGCCGGGTTTCGAAGGCATCATCGGGCAGGGCCGCGACCTGTTCAATGGTCATGCTGCGGCCCGCATCGGCAAGCACCTGCATCGGCAGGTCCTTGCCCAGACGCAGTCCCTTGTCAGGGGGAGACATGGTTGCCGGGCTCAGCACGAAAAATGCGAGCAGCCCGAGCGATACCGTGATCCATGCAATAAAAGTAAATTTTTGTGTGTTTCTCTGAACTGTGAGCATTCGAGAGTGTTCGTGCATGGCGGCGGACGTTCACCCCAATGAAAATCCGCGCACCAATAGGCAAACATCATGCAGCAGACACTAGAGCCATCGATCGAGTTCACCGTCGCCGTCGTAGAGGACGACGAGGATATTCGTATCAATGTGTGTCGATTTTTAACAAAGTCTGGCCTGCATGCCTGGGGCACGGATTCTGCAGAAGACTTCTACATAAAGCTACTGCGCGAGAAGGCAGATCTGGTCGTCGTCGACCTGGGTCTGCCCGGCGAGGACGGGCTGAGCCTGGTCAAGCGCCTGGCCGAGCAGGAGATCCCCGTGGTGGTGCTCACGGCACGCGGCGATCTGGACAGCCGCATTGCCGGCCTCAATGCTGGCGCCCTGCAGTACTTCGTCAAGCCCACCGACATGAACGAGCTGGTGGCCGGCATCCGCTCCCAGCTGCGCCGCAACACCGGTCAGCCGGGCAGGGCGTCCGCCCCATTCCTGACCTGGCGCCTTGACCCCCTGTCGGCCTGCATGGTCGCACCCAACCACCAGATCATTGCCCTGACCAGCCGCGAGCTGGAATTGCTCGGCTGCCTGATGGCCACCCCCGGGACCATGGTGTCCAAGCAGACCCTGATCGAGGCCATGGGCTATGCCGATGTGGATGACGGTTTTCACCGCATCGAATCGCAGCTGACGCGGCTTCGCCGCAAGACCCTGGATATCTCCGGGCTGGCCCTGCCGGTGAGGGCCGTGTTCGGCCGAGGGCTGGTGTTCGTGCCTTAGGCGCCTTTTTCTTCTCCATTTCAGCTTTTTGAACCGCAGCCGTCCGGGCATGCGGAAGGGATTCGTTCGCCCATTTTTTTGCTGCAAAAGCGCGTGCGCGTGCTTGGGCGGCTTGGTGCGGGCGGCGTGCGCAGGCGGGCGGCGTGGGCCGTCGGAGTTTTCAACCGTGATCAAACACACATGAAGAGAGGAATGGTATGGCGAGACAGAGTTTGCATATCCGGCCCACAGGGCCGCGCATGAAGGCCTGGAGGCAGGCCAGAAGTCTGGTTGCAGCCGGCACCCTGGCAATGGTGGGTGCAGTTGCGCAGGCGGCATTTCTGAATGGGGACTTCGAGGCAGGGGACCTGACTGGCTGGACCCCCCAGGCCTGGACCAACAATGGCACCCAGGCCAATCCGAAGCGCTTGAGCGAGTTGCGCCTGCAGCCACCTGGCACCAAGTCCCATCTGGTCGAAATCGCCAGCGGCTCGGAAGGCGCTGCAGACGAAGTCCTGTTCCGGGGTGACGCCGGCCAGTCCGCCCTCAAACTGACTTTGGCAGGCTCCCACTCTGCCCGCATCAACCTCAAGGCGAACAGCGCCACCCCAGCCAGCAACGTGATACCTCGGTCCAGCAAGGTCACGGGGGGACTCGCCGGCTGGACCCAGCAGGTCAATACGGCAAGTTCCATCACCCAGGAAGTGACGCTGACTGCAGATGACATCGACCAGGACGGCAAGATCCACATTCGATTTGTCGCGGCGCCCGTGCTTGAGTACGCCAGCAATCACGGAGGCGAGGATCGCCCCTACTTTGCCATCTCGCTGGTCAAGACCTATGACGCCCAGACCGCCACGGATCTGACGGGCTCACCCCAGGAGTTGTTCTTCAAGTACCACTACGGCGGCGAGCCGGGAGCACCCTGGAAGACCTTTACCGACAAGGGCGGTGCCATCCAGAACTACACCGACCCCCAGGCCTACGATGTCGCTCCTGGCAATGCCTACCTGCGGGTAGGCGACAAGGTCAGGCTGCAGGCCGTGGCCTCGGCCTGCAGTGCCGGTGGCCACGCAGGCCATCTGTACGTTGACAACTTCGGCACGACCCTGCCCAAGACCCTGTGGATCAGCGCGTCCGGGCCTGTCAGCGCGCCCAAGGCGGACGGCACGGAGATCACCTACACCTATACCTATACGAACAACGGCAGCACCCCGGTGAACAACGTGAAGGTCACGCCCGCCATGCCCGTGGGCACGGATGCGGGCGTCAGTCCGACCACGTTCGTGTCGCTGGCCGGCGACGGCGGCGCTTGCACGGCCCCGGCCGTGGGCAGTTCAGATCCTGCACAGTGCGACTTTGGGACCCTGGCTCCCGGGCAGTCGGGCACGTTCACGATGACCGTGAAGGTTCCTGCGGGCACGCCGTCAGACCAGATCAACAACGGCAACTACACCATCGGAGGCGACCTGACCTCGACCCTGCTCGGTGCCATGGTGCAGACCCAATTGCTGGCTCCCGCGGCGAGCAGCGACATGGTGCCTGATGTCTCCGGACTCCCGCCCACCGCCGTGGTCGGCGTCCCCTACACCGGCAGCTTCTCCTGCAAGAACGATGGTGCAGCCAGCGCAGGCCAGGCCATCTGCGATGCCTCCGGTCTGCCCCCTGGCGTGACGGCAGGCCAATGCACGATAGACGGCGCGGCCTGGATGCAGCCCGCCGTGGTGCCTGCGGGCAAGACGGTGGTCTGCCAGGTCTCCGGCACACCGACGGGTCCAGGCGGCAGCTCGACGGTCACGGTGACCACGGGCGGCGACAACGATCTGACCCCGGGCAACAACACGGCCACGTCGAACATCGCGGTCACCACAACGCCGGACATGCAGATCAATCTGAGCGGACTGCCCTCCACCTCGCCGCTGAACATTCCCTATAGCGGCAGCTTCACCTGCAGCAACCAGGGCCTGGCCAACGCCGTGAGCGGCACCTCCTGCGCCGTCACCGGCCTGCCGGCTGGCGTGACGCAAGGCGCATGCTCCATCAGCCCCGGCAATGCCGCGTGGGTGGCGGGCAATGCGGTGCCGGTGGGAGCCACGGTCACCTGCCAGGTGAGCGGTACGCCCACAGCCGCAGGTTCGTCCACGGTCACGGGCACCACGGGCGCAACGGATGATTCGAATGCGGCAAACAACACCGCGACCATGAATGTGTCCACCGTTGCAGTGCCCGACATGGGCGTCGATCTGAGCGGCCTGCCGACCGCGTTCACTGCCGGCACGCCCTACAGCGGCAGTTTTGTCTGCAAGAACCAGGGCTCGGCCGAGGCATCGGCAGGGACCTCGTGCGCAGTCACGGGACTGCCGCCTGGCGTCAGCCAGGGCGCTTGCCGCATCAGCCCCTCCAATGCAGCCTGGTCCGCAGGGGATGCCGTGCCTGCGGGCGCCAGCGTGACCTGCACGGTCAGCGGAACGCCCAGCTCCGTGGGGGCGGTGGCACTGACGGGCAGCACCGGTGCGACCGGAGATGCCAACCCGGCCAACAACACGGCTTCCCGCGCGGTGGCCGTGGCCGTATCGCCCGCCTCCATCCCCACCCTCTCCGAATGGGGCCTGATCCTGATGTCCGGCTTGATGGGCATCATGGGCTGGGGCATGGTGCGCCGCCGCCGCTTCAACGCGCTGTGACCGGCAACCGGTCGTGACGCAGGGCGGCCTTCGGGGCGCCTTTTTTTTTTTGGTTCGGAGCATGGCCGCAGCCCATTGACATGCTCAATATGTGATCGAATAAGGGTTTATACCTATCATTCGCCCCATGATCGTCCGTGATCGCCCCGCCGGCCTCAGGCTGTTTCTGATTTTGCGGGGCTCGGTGCTCCAGCGCATCCAGGTCACGCTGCTCGTGAACATCGTGTTTGCCGCCATCATCACCCTGGTGCACGGCAATCTCTTCGACGTGAAGATCACGGTGACGCCCATCCCTTTCACGCTGATCGGCCTGCCGCTGGCCATCTTCCTGGGCTTTCGCAACAACACCGCCTATGACCGCTACTGGGAAGGCCGCAAGCTCTGGGGCGAGATGGTGATCTGCGCGCGCACGCTGGCGCGCCAGTGCCAGAGCCTGATTGCGCTGGACACGGTGCCCGATCCCCGGCGCCGCGACAGCGACGTGCGCGTGCGCATGGTGCACCGGGCTGTTGCCTTCGCGCATTCGCTGCGGTCCCAGCTGCGGGGCCTGCACGACGATGCCGAAGCCGGCCGCTGGCTCGTGGACAGGGAATGGCGCCAAATCCAGGCCCTGCCGCTGGAGCAGCGCTGCGACGCACTGATGATGTCCATGGGGCATGACCTGGCGCAGTGTGTGCGCCGTGGCGAGATGGAGCCCTGTCTGGCCGCGTCCATGGACAAGACCTTCACGCGCATGACGGCGGCAGCCGCCTCGTGCGAGCGCATTCGCAACACGCCCATGCCGTTCTCGTATGCGCTGCTGCTGCACCGCACGGCCTATATGTACTGCTTTCTGCTGCCGTTCGGCCTGGTGGACACGACCGGGTTCATGACGCCCTTTGTCGTGGCCATCGTGGCCTACACCTTCTATGGGCTCGACGCCCTTGGCGATGAACTCGAAGAGCCCTTTGGCCTGGAGAGCAACGACCTGCCGCTGGACACCATCTGCCGCTCCATCGAGATCAGCCTGGGCCGCACGCTGGGCGAGACGGATCTGCCCGCGCCGCTCAGGCCCGAGGGCTACAGGCTGACCTGAGGCGGCGGGCAAGCATGGGAAAAAGCAAAGGCCCATGAAAAGCCCATGAAAAAGCCCCGCAGTTTCCTGCGGGGTCTGGTGGTCTGAAGCGGGACCCGAGGCTCAGGCAAACACGCCGGCCGTGTCCTGCATCTTCCCGGACACGATGCCCAGATGGTGCAGCGTGTCCCCACCCGTCATCTCCATCTGCGTCAGGCGCTTGAAGTAGTGGCTGCCTGCGTACTCGTCGGTCACGCCGATGCCGCCGTGCAGCTGCACCGACTGCTGGCCCACATAGCGCAGCGACTGGCCCAGCTGGACCTTGGCGCGCGCGATGGCCACGTGGCGCTCCGCCTCGGGCGTGTTCATCTTGAGGCTGGCGTAGTAGCTCATGGAGCGGGCCAGCTCCAGCTGCATCTTCATGTCCGCCACGCGGTGGCGCAGGGCCTGGAAGCTGGCGATCACCGTGTTGAACTGCTTGCGCTGGTTCATGTACTCGGTGGTGAGCTTCAGTGTCTGCTCCATGGCGCCCACGCCTTCGGCGCACAGGGCGGCGTTGGCCACGTCCTGGGCCAGTGTCAGGGCGGCCAGGCCATCGGTCGTCACCAGCGTGGCGGGGGCCGCCTGGCAGCGCAGCTCGGCGGCGCGGCTGCCATCCTGGGTCCGGTAGCCCTGGGTGCTGACGCCGCTGGCGCCGCGCTCCACCAGGAAGAGGGCGATCTTGCCGTCCAGCTGGGCCGGCACCAGGAAGGCATCGGCCGCGTCGCCTGCGGGCACCACGCTCTTGGTGGCATCCACCGTGTAGCCGCTGCCGCTCTTGCCGGCCGTGGCCGCGCAGACGTCGAGCCGGTAACGGGCCTGGCGCTCCTGGTGTGCCAGCACGACCAGGGCCTCGCCGCTGGCCACGCGCGGCAGCCACTGGCCGGCCACGGAGGCGTCGGCATGCTGGCCGAGCACGCTGGATGCCACGAAGGCCTGTGCCAGCGGCTCCATCACCAGGCCGCGGCCCAGCTCTTCCATCACCACCATCACGTCGGTGGCGCCCTGGCCCAGGCCGCCGTGCTCCTCGGGCACGGTCAGTGCCGTCAGGCCCAGTTCGGCCAGCTCGCCCCAGGCCTCGCGCGAGAAGCCGCCCGCCTCGACGATGGAGCGGCGGCGCTCGAAGGTGTAGCCCTTGTCCACCCAGCGGCGCACCGCGTCGCGCAGTTGCTGCTGGTCATCCGAAAAATCAAAGTCCATTTTCTGTCTCCCGAAGCTGATCGAAGCGCGTCCGGCGCACTTCTGGGGTCAGCGAAACTCCAGCCAAAATCAGCCCAGCACCGTCTGAGCGACGATGTTTCTCTGGACCTCGTTGGAGCCGCCGTAGATCGTCGTCTTGCGCATGTTGAAATAGGTCGATGCCAGCGGCGCGTTGTCCGCCACGCCGCCGGGGAAGTCGCCCTGCCAGCCGGCTTCCATGGCTTCTTCGATGAAGGGCAGGCTGAAGGGGCCTGCGGCCAGCATCATCAGCTCGGAGTAGCGCTGCTGGATTTCACTGCCCTTGATCTTGAGCAGGCCGGCGATGTCCAGCGGGTTCTTGCCCGATTTCTCGGCCGACAGCACGCGCAGCACCAGCATCTCCAGCGCGACCACGTCGACTTCGAGCTTGGCGATCTCGTCGCGGAAACGCTGGTCCTCATAGACGCCTTCGGCCTTGGCGATGCGCTTGAGGCGTTCCAGCTCGCGCTTGGCGCGGTTCACGTCGGCGATGTTGGTACGCTCGTGGCTGAGCAGGTGCTTGGCGTAGGTCCAGCCCTTGTTCTCCTCGCCGATCAGGTTCTCGGCCGGCACTTCCACATTGTCGAAGAAGACCTCGTTGACCTCGCACTCGCCGTCCAGCAGCTTGATCGGGCGCACGGTCACGCCAGGGCTCTTCATGTCCACCAGCAGGAAGCTGATGCCGGTCTGGGGCTTGCCCTCGTTGCTGGTGCGCACCAGGCAGAAGATCCATTCGCCGTACTGGCCCAGCGTGGTCCAGGTCTTCTGGCCGTTGACGATGTATTTGTCGCCCACGCGCTCGGCGCGGGTCTTGACGCTGGCCAGGTCCGAGCCCGAGCCCGGCTCCGAGTAGCCCTGGCTCCACCACACTTCGCCGCTGGCAATGCCGGGCAGAAAGCGCTGCTGCTGCTCGGGCGTGCCGTAGGCCATGATCACGGGCGCCACCATCACGGGGCCGAAGGGAATGATGCGCGGCGCGCAGGCCAGGGCACATTCCTCCTCGAACAGGTGCTTTTGCACGGCGTTCCAGCCGGGTCCGCCGAACTGCTTGGGCCAGCCGTAGCCCAGCCAGCCTTTCTTGCCAAGAATCTTGGCCCAGTTCTGCAGGTCGTCGCGCGTCAGGCGCAGCGAATGGCGCACCTTGTGCGCGATGTCCTGGGGCAGGTTGGCCCGCACCCAGGCGCGGACTTCCTCGCGAAAGGACTGTTCTTCAGGGGTAAATGCCAGGTCCATGGACTGTGTCTCCTTCAATCCCGGCTTTTGTAGCACGCGCGTTCTTTTTTGAACTGTCCAGGGCGTGACAACCTATGGCAATCCCTGATGGCTTCACGGCCGCCGGATATCAGGCAGGCTGATCGGGTTCTTCCAGACCCAGCTGGGCGTAGACATGTGCCAGACGTGCCTGCAGCTGGCGTACCTGGGCTTCCAGATCGACCACGCGCTGGGCCAGGGCATCGCCGCGTGCGCCTGCTGCCGCAGGGGCCGAGGCGATCGCGTTCACGTCCACGGGGCCGCACAGCAGGTGGGCCCAGCGTTGTTCGCGCGCGCCGGGCGCGCGGGGCAGCAGGACGACCAGCGGGCCGCCTTTTTCCTCGCTGCGCTCGCGCAGCTCTTCCAGGAAGGCTTCGACCGAGGAGATGTCGGCAAAGCGGTGCCAGCGCTCGGAGTTGATGCGCAGCTCGCCAGCCGTCTGCGGGCCGCGCAGCATCAGCAGGGACAGCAGCACGGCGCTCTGGTCGGGCACACCCACGCCGCGCGGGAAGTTGTGTTCCCAGCGCGTGGCGCGTGCGCTGCTGATCTGCACGGACATGGTGCGCAGGCGCAGGCTGTCCAGCGCTTCCTGGGCTTCGCCCTCGCTGACTTCCATCACCGGATCGCGGCTGCTTTTCTGGTTGCAGCCCGTCACCAGTGCGTTGAGCGTGAGCGGGTAGCTGTCGGGCACGGTACGCGCCTTCTCCATCAGGGTGGCCAGCACGCGGGCTTCGACGGCGGTCAAGGGGGTGGAGCGGGGATCGAATGGCATGGGTCTGAGGGCAAGAGGTGACAAGGCCCGGCAGGGCCATGGGCCTTGCCGGGGCTGGCGCAGGCCGCGCGGCCCGCGGTGCGACAATCGCCGCCCATGAAAAATATCGTGATCCTGATCTCGGGCGGCGGCTCGAACATGGCTGCCATTGTGCGTGCTTCGCAGCAACAGGACTGGGCGCGGCGTTATGGCGCCCGCGTGGCCGCCGTGGTCAGCAACAAGGCCGAGGCTTCGGGCCTGGTTTTCGCGCGCGAGCAGGGCATTTCCACCGAGGTGCTGGACCACCGCCCGTTCCCCAGCCGCGAGGCCTTCGACGCCGAGCTGGCCCAGGTGATCGACCGGCACGCGCCCGCGCTGGTCGTGCTTGCCGGCTTCATGCGCATCCTCACGCCGGGCTTCGTTGCGCATTACGAAGGTCGCATGATCAACATCCACCCCTCGCTGCTGCCCGCCTTCACGGGCCTGCACACGCACCAGCGGGCCATCGATGCAGGCTGCCGCTTCGCCGGCTGCACCGTGCACCGCGTGACGGCCGAGCTGGATGTGGGCCCCATCCTGGAGCAGGCCGTGGTGCCCGTGCTGCCCGGCGACACGGCCCAGGCACTGGCCGCGCGCGTGCTGGTGCAGGAGCACATCATCTACCCGCGCGCCGTGGCGCAGTTGATGCGGGGCTAGGGTCTGCTCACAGGCCTTCGCTCTGAAAGGCCTGCTGCTCCACTTCGGGGCAGCGTGCAAAGCGGGGCTGCTCCACGCCGTTGATGACGACGGTTTCGTTGAACATGGCGGCCGGCCGCACCCACAGGCCGCGCTCGCCGTAGAGCGCGCGGTACAGGGTCATGGACTCGCGCGTTTCGCTGTGGCGCACGGTGGCAAGCACTTCGTAGAGGGCGCCCTTGTAGTGGCGGTACAGGCCCGGGGGCGTGGGGATCAGGGGAGGCAGGTCGTCGTTGGTCATGGGGCGCCATGGTAGCTGCGCCAGCCGGGGGCTGCTGCGGGTTCCGACCTGTGGCCCTCTCGGATTTGCAAGGCAGTGGGACAATCGCGGCCATGCATCCCAAACAGCTTCTCGACGCCTGCGCCGAACTGGTCAAGCGCACCCTGACTTTCGAACATCCGGCCGACGCCGTGGTGTCACGCTTTTTCCGTGAAAACCGCAACCTGGGCCCGCGCGAGCGCGCTGCGCTGGCCGAGACCGCCTACACCGTGCTGCGCAAGAAGCTGCTTTTTGAGAGCCTGGCGCGTTCTGGCAGCGGCTCGCGTGAGCGCAGGCTGGCCATTTTGGGCTTTGCCCACAGCCAGGAGGCACTGGCCCGCGTGGCTGGCAAGACCGAGCAAGGTGTCAAGGACGCACGCAGCTTCGTGCGCGCCGCGCTGTCGCCGCAGGAGCTGCAATGGCTGGACGCCTGCGAGGCCGTGCGTCCCGACGAACTGATGGAGCCGCACCGCCACAACCTTCCCGAATGGCTGGTCGCGCCGCTACAGCAGCAACTGGGCGATGACTTCTGGGCCTTTGCCCAGAGCATGGAGCAGGCCGCGCCGCTGGATCTGCGCGTCAATGCGCTGAACGCCAAGCGTGCCGATGTGCAAAAGGAACTGGCCGATGCCGGCATCGCCGCCGAAGCCACGCCTTACTCGCCCTGGGGCCTGCGTGTGCAGGGCAAGCCGGCGCTGGCCCGGATGGACGCTTTCACGCGCGGTGCCATCGAGGTGCAGGACGAAGGCTCGCAACTGCTGGCGCTGATGCTCGATGCCAAGCGCGGCGAAATGGTGGTCGATTTCTGTGCAGGCGCAGGCGGCAAGACCCTGGCCATTGGTGCTTCGATGCGCAGCACGGGGCGTCTGTACGCCTTCGATGTCTCGGGCCACCGGCTCGAGGCCCTGAAGCCGCGCCTGGCGCGCTCGGGCCTGTCGAACGTGCACCCCGCGGCCATCGCCCATGAGCGCGACGACCGCGTCAAGCGCCTGGCCGGAAAGATCGACCGCGTGCTGGTTGATGCCCCCTGCTCGGGCCTGGGCACGCTGCGCCGCAATCCCGACCTCAAGTGGCGCCAGTCGGCCAAGGCCATCGAGGAACTCACGCAAAAGCAGGCGGCCATCCTGGCCAGTGCTGCGCGGCTGGTCAAGCCGGGCGGGCGCCTGGTCTATGCCACCTGTTCGGTCCTGCCCCAGGAAAACGAAGCCATCGCCGACGCCTTTGCAGCGGAGCACTCTGACTTCGTGGCCATGGATGCCGGAGAACTTCTGGCCCAGCTCAAGGTGGAGCGGGGCGATGTGCTGTGCAGCGGCGGCGAGACCGGCACGCAGTACCTGCGCCTGTGGCCCCAGCGCCATGAGACGGACGGGTTTTTCGCCGCCGTTTGGACCCGGAAGCCGTAACTTGCAGACGCAATAAGCTGTAAATCGCGGGAGATTGCCGAACGCCTTCACGGGGGGCTCGCCTAAAATTGAGGCATCGGTGCCACTGGGCGCCGGCTTTGGCAAAGGCTTGGGTCATGTCTGTGGATTTCGCGTCGGTTTGGAATATTGCCCTGGACTGGATGGCCCATGGCCTGTGGCAGCTGTCGTGGTGGCAGCTGCTGCTGTATGCCCTGGTCACCACCCACGTCACGATTGCGGGCGTCACCATCTTCCTGCACCGCTGCCAGGCCCATCGTTCGCTGGACCTGGGGCCGGTGCCCTCGCATTTCTTCCGGTTCTGGTTGTGGTTGGGCACGGGCATGGTCACCAAGGAGTGGGTGGCCATCCACCGCAAGCACCACGCCAAGTGCGAAACCGAGGACGATCCCCACAGCCCGCAAACGCGCGGGCTGGATACCGTGATGCGCCAGGGCGCGGAGCTGTACCGCGAAGAGGCCAAGAACGCCGAGACGCTCAGGAAGTTCGGCCACGGCACGCCCGACGACTGGATCGAGCGCCATCTCTACAGCCGGCATTCGATCTGGGGTCCTTCTCTGATGCTGGTCATCAACGTGCTGCTGTTCGGCGCCATCGGACTGACCATCTGGGCCGTGCAGATGGCCTGGATTCCGTTCTGGGCGGCCGGCGTGGTCAACGGCCTGGGCCATTTCTGGGGCTACCGCAACTTCGAGGCCCAGGACGCCAGCACCAACCTCGTGCCCTGGGGCCTGGTCATCGGCGGTGAGGAGCTGCACAACAACCACCACACCTATCCGACCTCGGCCAAGTTCTCGGTCAAGCGCTATGAGTTCGATGTGGGCTGGGCCTACATCCGGGCGATGCAGGCGGTCGGCTGGGCCAAGGTCAAGAAAACGCCGCCCAGGCTGGTCATGGGCGCCATCAAGCCTGTGGCCGACGAAAAGACGCTGGAGGCCGTGATCGCCAACCGCTACGAGGTCATGGCCCGCTATGCGCGCGGCGTGCGTGCCGCCGTGCAGTTCGAACTCGATGCGCTCAAGCAGCGCAAGGCGCAGCAGGCCGACCTGTCCTTGCTCAGGACGGCGCGCCGCTGGCTGCACCGCGATGCCGACAAGGTGCCCGCCCAGGCGCAGGACCAGCTGGCCCAGGCGCGCGCCGCCCATCCCGTGCTGGACCAGATGCTGGTCATGCGCGAGGAGCTGCGCCAGCTGTGGCTCAACACCTCGCTGTCGCGCGAGCAGCTGACGGCCCATCTGCAGGCCTGGTGCCATCGCGCCGAGGCCAGCGGCATTGCCGCGCTCAAGGAGTTCTCGGTCAAGCTGCGCGCTGCCCACGCCTGAAGCTGCGAAGCCAGCCGGCAAGCGTCCATTCCCGGGGCCGCATCTTCTCTTCGGAGGCGATGCGGCTTTTTGCTGCGGGGTTCGGCTGCAGTTCCAGACCTGCCGTGGCCTGGGACACGGAGCGGACTCTTATCCGCAGGTCCGCGCCTGCGCGCCAGCCCTGGCCCGGCTGCAGCCTGAGGGTCAGCCCCGGCGCTGCATCGGCCCAGGCCTGCTGCGGGACGCTGATTTCCAGGCTGCCCTGGCGGCAGAACAGCTCGCAGCCCTCCTGCATGGACAGATACAGGTCGTTTCCGGGGGCGAGATGGCGCAGTTCGAAAGAGCGGGTGTGGGCATTGTGCATGGGTCGGTGTCCTGTAGTTCCAGGCCCCAAGCGTAGGCATTCGGCCCTCTTTGGCACAGGCACAGCCTATGGTTTGTTGCGCCGCAGCAGTGCAGGCAGTCCATGTTCTGTTCTGCTGCATGACCTGATGATCTGTATCTGTTGCGTAACAGCGCTTTGAGACAAGATCTCGGTCAAGCACTTCCATCCCCAGCCGTTTTCCATCCTGCCCATGACCGCCGCAAGCGCCGCCCCCACCCTGTACCGCCGCCTGGCGGCCGACTACAGCCTGGCCATGGAGATGGGCACGCTCAAGGCGGGCGAGCGCATGCCTTCCGTGCGCGAACTGATGCGCCGCCACGAGGTCAGCCTGTCCACGGCGCTGCAGACGCTGCGGCATCTGGAGGATCTGGGCCAGCTCGAGGCCCGCCCGCGCGTGGGCTACTTCGTGCGCGATGCCCGGCCTGCAGGGCTGGCGCCTGCCAGCGAACCGGATCTGAGCCAGCCCGTGCAGCCGTTGCCACAACAGCACTTTGCGGGCATCAATGAGCACATCTCGCTCATGCTGGAGCGCGGCCGCCAGGCCGATGTGCAGGTGGACCTGGGCGGTGCCACGCCGCCGCCGGAACTGTTCGACCGCGGCTACCTGAACCAGGCGGCTGCCCGGCTGCTGCGCGAGCAGCCCGATCTGCTGGTGCTGGGGCGTTCCATGATGGGCAGCCACCCTGATTTCCAGCGGGCCATGGCGCGGCGCGCGCTGGCGGCGGGCATCCATGTCGCACCGGCCGATGTGCTGGCGACCACGGGCAATTCCGAGGCCGTGAGCCTGGCGCTGGCCGCCGTGGCCTCGCCGGGGGATGTGGTGGCCGTGGAGTCGCCGACCTACTACGGCCTGCTGCAGGTGGTGGAGTCCTTGCAGATGCAGGCGCTGGAGATTCCCTGCAGCCCGCGCACCGGCCTGTCCCTCGAGGCACTGGAGCTGGCCCTGCAGACCCAGCCCCGGCTGAAGGCCGTGGTGGTCGTGCCCGAGCTGCAGATGCCGCTGGGCACGCGCATTCCCGATGAACACAAGGCCAGACTGGTCGAGCTGTGCGCCGCCCACGGCGTGGCGCTGATCGAGGACGACTCCTACGGCCTGTTCGTGGAAAGCAGCCAGCCCGTGCGCCCCATCAAGGCCTGGGACCGCCTGCCGGGACATGTGATCTATTGCGAGGCCTTCAACAAGAGCATGGCGCCAGGCCTGCGCCAGGGCTGGATGAACGCCGGCCAGTGGCATGGCCGTGTGCAGATGCTCAAGTTCGCGCGCAGCCGGGGGACCCAGACCCTGGCCCAGTTGCTGGCGGCCGCCTGCGTGGGCTCGCCCGCGCATCTGCGCAATCTGCAGCGCCTGAAGCAGCAGCTGCGGCGCCAGCGCGAGGGCATGGCGCAGCTGGTGGCGCGCTTTTTCCCGTTAGGAACGCGGCTGAGCCTGCCGCCCGGCGGGCTCAGCCTGTGGCTGGAGCTTCCGGCTGGCGTGTCCACGTCCGCACTGTTCACGCAGGCGCTGGCGCGCGGCATACGCACGGCGCCGGGCAGCATGTTCTCCAACTCGGGCCGCTACGAGCACTGCATGCGCCTGGGCTGCACCCTGCCCGTGGATGGCGTGGTCGAGCAGGCCTGCCGCGATCTCGGCGCCATGGCCTGCGCGCAGCTGGGCCAGCCCGCGCGCCACGGGTGAGGGACGCAAAAAAACCGCCGGGCTTGCGCCGGGCGGTTTCTTTGTCGGTACCAGGGACAGGCTGAATTACTTCAGCTTGATTTCCTTGTACGTGACGTGCTTGCGAGCCTTGGGATCAAACTTCATGATCGCCATCTTCTCGGGCATTGTCTTCTTGTTCTTGGTCGTGGTGTAGAAGTGGCCGGTTCCTGCAGTGGATTCCAGCTTGATCTTTTCGCGTCCGCCTTTAGCAGCCATGGTGTTTCTCCTTGAGGGATTTAGGCTTGGCCACGGGCACGCAGGTCTGCGAGCACGGAGTCGATACCGTTCTTGTCGATCAGGCGCAGAGCAGCGCTGGAAACGCGCAGGCGCACCCAACGGTTTTCGCTCTCAACCCAGAAACGGCGGTATTGCAGGTTGGGCAGGAAACGACGCTTGGTCTTGTTGTTGGCGTGGGAAACGTTGTTTCCCACCATGGGCTTCTTGCCCGTTACTTCACATACGCGTGCCATGAGGACACTCCGATAATTGTACAGCCGCCGACGCTGATGCCCTGCATTTGCTGCAGGGCCTGCCGGCAACCTCACCTCGCCATAAAGGGTGGCGGTAACCCCATCGCTGAAAGTGTCCTGGCCATGCAAGCAAGGCGCGCTTCAAATTCAGCAAAGCCACGGATTATAGCGTCTTCATGAGAAAAGCCCCTGGGCCAGCCAATCACGGCGGCAGCCAGGGGCTTTTGCCGCCCTGCACGAGGGCAGGGCGGGCGGGATGGCATCCCGCTTATTCCTGCTCGAGGAAGCGCTGGGCGTCCAGCGCGGCCATGCAGCCCGTGCCGGCGCTGGTGATGGCCTGGCGGTAGACATGGTCCTGCACGTCGCCGGCCGCGAACACGCCGGGCACGCTGGTCTGGGTGGCGAAGCCCTTGAGGCCGCCCTGGGTGATGATGTAGCCGGTCTCGTCCATCTCCAGGTGGCCCTTGAAGATCTCGGTGTTGGGCGCGTGGCCGATGGCGATGAAGCAGCCCTGCAGCTGGATGTCCTCGGCATGGCCATCCTGGGTGCTCTTGATGCGGATGCCGGTCACGCCGGACTGGTCGCCCAGCACCTCGTCGAGCACGAAGTGGGTCTTGAGTTCGATCTTGCCGGCACGGACCTTGTCCATGAGCTTGTCCACGAGGATGGGCTCGGCCTTGAACTTGTCGCGGCGGTGCACCAGGGTGACCTTGCTGGCGATGTTGGACAGGTACAGGGCTTCCTCGACGGCGGTGTTGCCGCCGCCGACCACGCACACGGGCTGCTCGCGGTAGAAGAAACCGTCGCAGGTGGCGCAGCCCGAGACGCCGCGGCCCATGAAGGCCTCTTCGGAGGGCAGGCCCAGGTACTTGGCCGAGGCGCCCGTGGCGATGATCAGGCTGTCGCAGGTGTAGGTGCCCGAGTCGCCGGTCAGCGTGAACGGACGCTTGGAGAAATCGACGCTGTGGATGTGGTCGAACACCACCTGGGTCTTGAAGCGCTCTGCGTGCTCCAGGAAGCGCTGCATCAGTTCGGGGCCCTGTACGCCGTTCACGTCCGCAGGCCAGTTGTCCACTTCCGTCGTCGTCATCAGCTGGCCACCCTGGGCCATGCCGGTCACCAGCAGCGGGTTGAGGTTGGCGCGCGCGGCGTAGATGGCGGCCGTGTAGCCGGCAGGGCCGGAGCCGAGGATCAGGACTTTGGCGTGTTGCGTAGAAGACATGGATGCAGTTCTTGAAAAAGGCGCACGCCGGCAGTCGGCGTGCAGAAAAAAGATACATCGGGCACAGCCATGGAGTATCGCTCCGCAGCCGGGTTCCCGTTGCCATGCGGATCAATGGCCCGGATTGTCAAAAATGATCGGCATGGCGCCGTCATGCAGCGGCGTCATGTTCTGTTGCAAGTGCTTGCATTACGCTAGCAGGCCGTCCTGGCTGTTTTTGCGGCCAGCCCGAGGGGGCTGGGGTAAGCTCCCGCCTGCGTATGACCTACTCATTGAACGCTCTGAACGCTTCCACATCCGCCAAGGGCAAATCCAAGTCTGCGGCGCGCCCCGGCATGGTGGCGCGCTTCGGCCATGAAATGCTTCTGTTGGCGGGGCTGCTGGCCCTGGTGTTCTGGCTTGCCTCCATGTTCAGCTACTCGCCCCAGGATCCAGCGTGGTCCACCTCCGGGGCGGGACACGCGCGCCTGGTCGCCAACTGGATGGGCCGCGTCGGAGCCTGGCTGGCCGACGCCTGCTATTTCGGCTTCGGCATGTCGATCTGGTGGCTGGTGCTGGCCTCGGTGCAGACCTGGATGTCTTCCTTCGCCCGCTGGCTGCGGGGCGGCGTGCCCCGCGATGGCGTGCAACTGCCGCCGCTGTGGCGCCGGCGCCTGCGTTTCTGGGGTGGCCTGCTGCTGCTGCTGGGCGCAAGCTGCGCGCTGGAATGGACGCGGCTGTACCGCTTCGAGAGCGTGCTGCCAGGCCCTGCCGGCGGCGTCTTTGGCTACATGCTGGGCTACCACAGCCTGCAATGGCTGGGCTTCATGGGTTCGGGCCTGATCGGCATCTGCGTGGCCGTGATCGGCCTGGCCATGGTGTTCCGCTTTTCCTGGGGGCATCTGGCCGAATCCATGGGCGCACGCCTGGATGGATGGGTGCATTTCCTCTTCGCGCGCCGCGAGAAGGCCCGGGACGAGGCAGCAGGCCGCCGTGCCGCGCGCGAGCGCGAAGAGGTGTTGCAGGAAGAGCGCACGGAAAGCGCCGTGCAGCACCCGCAGCCCGTGCAGATCATCGAGCCCGTGCTGCAGGAGGCGGCAGCCCCCAGCGTGCGCGTGGTCAAGGAGCGCCAGAAGCCGCTGTTCTCCGAATTGCCCGACAGCAAGCTGCCCCAGGTGGACCTGCTCGATGCGGCGCAGCAGCGCCAGGAGAGCGTCTCGCCCGAGACGCTGGAGATGACCAGCCGGCTGATCGAAAAGCGCCTCAAGGACTTTGGCGTGGAAGTGCATGTGGTGGCCGCCATGCCCGGCCCCGTGATCACGCGCTACGAGATCGAACCGGCCACGGGTGTCAAGGGTTCGCAGATCGTGAACCTGGCCAAGGATCTGGCGCGCTCGCTGTCCCTGGTGTCCATCCGCGTGATCGAGACGATCCCCGGCAAGAACTTCATGGCGCTGGAGCTGCCCAATGCCAAGCGCCAGTCCATCCGCCTGTCCGAGGTGCTGGGCTCGCAGGTCTACCACGACGCCAAGAGCATGCTGACCATGGGCCTGGGCAAGGACATCGTGGGCAACCCGGTGGTGGCCGATCTGGCCAAGATGCCGCACGTGCTGGTCGCCGGCACCACGGGTTCGGGCAAGTCGGTGGGGATCAACGCCATGATCCTGTCGCTGCTGTACAAGGCCGAGGCGCGCGATGTGCGCCTGCTGATGATCGACCCCAAGATGCTGGAAATGTCGGTCTACGAAGGCATTCCTCACCTGCTGTGCCCCGTGGTCACCGACATGAAGCAGGCCGCCAATGGCCTGAACTGGTGCGTGGCCGAGATGGAGCGCCGCTACAAGCTCATGAGCAAGCTGGGCGTGCGCAATCTGGCGGGCTACAACACCAAGATCGACGAGGCCAAGGCGCGCGAGGAATCGATTCCCAACCCCTTCAGCCTCACGCCCGAGGAGCCCGAGCCGCTGCAGCGCCTGCCGCACATCGTCATCGTCATCGACGAGCTGGCCGACCTGATGATGGTGGTCGGCAAGAAGATCGAGGAGCTGATCGCGCGCCTGGCCCAGAAGGCCCGCGCGGCCGGCATCCACCTGATCCTGGCCACCCAGCGCCCCAGCGTGGACGTGATCACCGGCCTGATCAAGGCCAACATTCCCACGCGCATCGCCTTCCAGGTCAGCAGCAAGATCGACAGCCGCACCGTGCTCGACCAGATGGGTGCCGAGTCCCTGCTTGGCATGGGCGACATGCTCTACATGGCCAGCGGCACGGGCCTGCCCGTGCGCGTGCACGGCGCCTTTGTGTCCGACGAGGAAGTGCACCGCGTCGTGGGCTACCTCAAGGAGCAGGGCGAGGCCGACTATATCGAGGGTGTGCTCGAAGGCGGCACGGCCGAGGGCGACAGCGAGTTCGGCGCGGAGTCCGGCGACGGCGGCAACGGCGAGAAGGACCCCATGTACGACCAGGCCGTGGAAGTGGTGCTCAAGGACCGCAAGGCCAGCATCTCGTATGTGCAGCGCAAGCTCAGGATTGGTTACAACCGCTCGGCCCGCCTGCTGGAAGATATGGAAAAGGCGGGCCTGGTCAGCGGTCTCACGGCCAGCGGGCAGCGCGAAGTGCTGGTGCCGGCGCGCGCCGGGGAATGAGCCCGCATTTCGCAATCATGGAGAAAGAATGAAACGTCTGTTGACTGCAGTTGTGATCGCGGCAAGCGCGACGGCCTCGTGGGCCGATGGCCTCAAGAGCCTGGAAGCCTTCATGAAGAATTCCCAGGCCGGCCGCGCCGAATTCACCCAGGCCGTCACGGCCCCGTCCAAGGATGGCCAGCCGCCGCGCACCAAGAACTCCAGCGGCCAATTCGAATTCCAGCGTCCCGGCAAGTTCAGGTTCGTCTACACCAAGCCGTTCGAGCAGACCATCGTGGCCGACGGCAAGACGCTGTGGCTCTATGACGCCGACCTCAACCAGGTCACGCAGCGCGCGCAGGCCCAGGCCCTGGGCAGCACGCCTGCCGCCATCCTGGCGTCGGCCAGCGATCTCAAGGCGTTGAGCGCCGACTTCGATCTGCAGTCCGCGCCCGAGCAGGATGGCCTGCAATGGGTCCAGGCCAGCCCCAAGGACAGGAACGGCCAGCTCAAGAGCGTGCGCGTGGGCTTTGCAGCCGATGGGCAGCTTTCGGCGCTGGACATTCTCGACAGCTTTGGCCAGCGTTCGCTGATCCGCTTCAGCAAGCTGCAGACCCAGGCATCCCTGCCGGCCTCGACCTTCGAGTTCAAGGTGCCTGCGGGCGCCGACGTGCTCAAGCAGTAATCCACCGCTGCACAGGACGGCCCTTCAAGAACCTCACACGCTGCGGTGCGCAGTTTGTGAGGTTTTGTAATGGTTTTGCCTAATATCGCCGGGACAATAGCGGCCTGCGGCCAGCGACTGTTTCGACGTCCCTTCGAGGACATGCTGGCCGGCTCTCGCATGTCTTTATGAACCTCAGTCGCAAGTTGCCGCTCGCCATTGCCATGGCGCTGCTATTCACCCTGGCCGCCGGATTCTTCGGCCTCTGGTCGGCCCATCAATCCCTTGGCGTCTTTCACGGCGACGTACAGCGCCACATGGCCGCAGAGCGCCTTGCCGCAGAAGTGGAAGGCCACTTCAAGACCCAGGTCCAGGAATGGAAGAACGTGCTGCTGCGCGGCTCGGACAACGCGCTGCGCGAGCGGCACTGGAAGGGCTTTCTGTCCGATGAGCGCGCCGTGCAGGACAAGACCACCGCCTTGCTGGCCCTGGTGGAAGACGCCGCCCTGCGCGAGATGGCCCAGCGCTTTGTGGCACAGCACCGCAAGATGGCCGAGGGCTATCGCGTGGGCCTGGACAAGTTCGAGGCCACGGGCTTCGACCCCTCCGTGGGCGACATGGCCGTGCGCGGCGTGGACCGCGAGCCGGCCGAGCTGCTGTCCCAACTCAAGGCAGGCATCGCTGCCCAGAGCAAGTCCGTGGCCGACGATGCCTACAGCAGCGGCAGGCGCGCCACGGAATTGAGCCTGGCGCTGATGCTGGTGGCGGCCGTGGCCGGCGTGGCCATTGGCTGGCTCATCACCCGCGCCGTGGTGGCACCGCTGCGCAGCGCGGTCCGGCTGGCCGAGAACGTGGCCCGTGGCCATCTGACCAATGCCATAGCGAGCGGCGGCCGCGACGAGCTGGGCCAGCTGCTGCGGGCGCTGGGCGCCATGCAGGAACAGCTGCGCAGCATCGTCGTGGAAGTGCGCGGCAATGCGGAGCAGGTGGCATCCGCCAGCTCGCAGATCGCAGCGGGCAACAGCGACCTGGCCCAGCGCACCGAGCAGCAGGCGTCGGCCCTGCAGATGACGGCATCCTCCATGGACCAGCTCGACTCCACCGTGCGCGGCAATGCCGATCACGCAGAGAAGGCCAACCTGCTGGCTTCGTCCGCCAGCGACATTGCCACGCGCGGCGGCGATGCCATCTCGGCCGTCGTGGGCACCATGCGCAGCATCCAGGATGCGTCCGAACGCGTGGTCAGCATCATCGAGGTGATCGACGGCATTGCCTTCCAGACCAACATTCTTGCGCTCAACGCGGCCGTGGAGGCCGCACGGGCCGGCGAGCAGGGCCGGGGCTTTGCGGTGGTGGCCGCCGAGGTGCGCACGCTGGCCCAGCGCAGCTCGGGTGCGGCGCGGGAGATCCGCGACCTGATCCAGGCCAACGCCCAGCGCGTGGCCCTGGGCGCCCAGGAGGTGGACAGTGCGGGCGCGACCATGGCCTCGGTGCAGGAGGCGATTGCCAAGGTCTCGCGCATGATCGGCGCCATCAGCCATTCCAGCGGCGAACAGAGCGCGGGCGTGAGCCATGTCAACAGCGCCATCGTCCGCATCGAGGAAGGCACCCAGCAGAACGCCGCGCTGGTGGAGCAGACCAGTTCGGCCGCCGAGAGCCTGCGCAAGCAGGCCCATCAGCTGGTCGAACTCATGTCGAGGTTCAGGACGGCTTGAACGCGGCGGCGGGCGCAGGGCGCAGCCGGTCGTGGAGGGCGGCCAGCACCAGGGTCGCGGCCACGGGCAGGGCCCAGCCCATGCCGTTGCCCGGCAGGCTGTTCAGGAACGCGGGCAGCCAGTCCTGCCAGCCGGCAGCCCTGGCTGCATCGATGAGACCAAACAACAGGGCCACGGCCAGCACCGGTGCGAACACCCGCTGCGCATTGCGCCACAGGCCAGACAGCAGGCTCAGCACCACCAGGGCGATGGCCAGCGGGTAGATGCCCACGAGCACGGGTCCGGATACGGCGATCAATTGGGCCAGGCCCTGGTTGGACACCAGAATGCAGGCCAGGCCGATGGCCACCACCACTGCACGGTAGGGCAGGCGCAGCATTTGGCTGAAGTAGGCGCCGCAGGCACTGACCAGGCCCACGGCCGTGGTCAGGCAGGCCAGGGAGATCACCACGGCCAGCAGCAGGCTGCCGATGGGGCCGAAGGTGTGATCCACATAGCGCGTGAGGATGAGCACGCCGGTCTGTGCCTGCGGGGCGATGGACTGGCTGGTGGCGCCCAGATGGATCAGCGACAGATACACCATGCCCAGTCCGACGGCGGCGATCACGCCCGCGAGGATGGCGTAGCGCGTCTGCAGGCCGGTATCGGAGATGCCGCGGTCACGGATGGCGTTGACGATGACGATGCCGAAGGCCAGCGCCCCCAGCGCGTCCATGGTCTGGTAGCCCTCCAGGAAACCTTCGGTCAGCGGCGACACCAGGTAGTCGCCACTGGCCCTGGTGGCCTCCCCGGCCGGCAGCAGCACGGCGGCGGCGCCCAGCACCACCAGCGCCAGGATCAACACGGGCGTGATCAGCTTGCCGATGTTGTCGATCAGCTTGCCCGGGAACAGGGACAGGCCCATGACCAGGGCGAAGTACACGGCAGAGTAGATGAACAGGGCTGTGCTGCTGTGGCCCATGAAGGGCGCAAAGCCCATCTCGAACGACACCGTCGCCGTGCGCGGCGTGGCGAACAGCGGCCCCAGGATGAGATAGATCAGCAGGCCCAGCACCATTCCGGCCTTGCGGCCCACGGGCGAGGTCAGTGCGTCCATGCCGCCGCCCACGCGCGCCAGTGCGACCACCGTGAGCAGGGGCAGGCCCACGCCCGTCAGCAGGAAGCCCGTGGCCGCAGCGGCCGCGTGCTCGCCGGCGCCCTGGCCGACCATGGGCGGAAAGATGATGTTGCCCGCGCCGAGGAACAGCGCAAAGGTCATGAAGCCTAGGGCGATCAAGTCCCTGGTCTTGAGTGTTTGCATGGATGCAGAAATGAAAAGGCCCCGCATTGCCGCATGGCAGGCGGTTCCGTAAACGGAGGGAGGCGCGGGGTTGGAAGGCTGCGATGACGCAGGCCCGAAGGTCGCGCGCGGATCGCGCGGCCGGCTCCGCAAAGGGCAGCATTTTAGGGCTGCGGCCCGAAGCAGGTGTGAAATGTCAGTGATTGCTCTTGATGGGGTGCATGCAAACAATCCATGTCGTTTCAGTGACATGCCTGGAGGCGATGGCCATATTCCCATCTGAAGATCAGGAGTTTCAGTCCACGGCCGACATCAGGCATCAAGGCCTGGCGCACCTGCGCCAGCCATGGCGTGGACAATGGCGCCATGGTTCTGCAACTGCATCTGTTCCTCTTGGCGAAGAATCCGCAACACGGGCTACCGCACCTCGCGTGCGGGGAGCGGCCTTCGAGAGAGCTGTCCCATGGCTGATCTGTTCACCCAGGAGCCCTCCGCACCACTGGCCGAAGCCCTGCGGCCCAAGACCCTGGACGAGGTCGTGGGCCAGTCCCACCTGCTGGGCGAAGGCAAGCCGCTGCGCCTGGCCTTCCAGTCGGGCAAGCCGCATTCCATGATCTTCTGGGGGCCACCCGGCGTGGGCAAGACCACGCTGGCCCGGCTCACGGCCACTGCCTTCAAGTGCGAGTTCATTGCGCTGTCGGCGGTGTTCTCCGGGGTCAAGGACATCCGCGCGGCCATGGAGCAGGCCCAGCAGAACCTGGCCATGGGCAGGCACACCATCCTGTTCGTGGACGAGATCCACCGCTTCAACAAATCCCAGCAGGATGCGCTGCTGCCCTATGCGGAAAGCGGCCTGGTGACCTTCATCGGCGCCACCACGGAAAACCCGTCCTTCGAGGTGAACTCGGCCCTGCTGTCGCGCGCACAGGTCTATGTGCTGCAGTCCCTGACCGACGAAGAGCTCAGGCAGCTGCTGCAGCGCGCGCAGGAAAAGGCCCTTGGCGGCCTGCAGTTCGACGACTTGGCGCGGGACACCATCATCGGCTATGCCGATGGCGACGCCCGGCGGTTCCTGAACCTGCTGGAGCAATGCCAGACGGCGGCGGGCGCTGCAGGCGTCACCCGGATCGATGCCGAATTCGTGCAGAACGCGCTGACCTTGAATGCCAGGCGCTTCGACAAGGGGGGCGACAACTTCTACGACCAGATCTCGGCCCTGCACAAGTCCGTGCGCGGCTCCCATCCCGATGCGGCGCTCTACTGGCTCACCCGCATGCTCGACGGCGGCGCCGATGCGCGCTACCTGTCGCGGCGCATCGTGCGCATGGCCTGGGAAGACATAGGCCTGGCCGATCCGCGCGCCATGCAGATCGCCAACGATGCGGCCCTGACCTACGAGCGCCTGGGCAGCCCCGAAGGCGAGCTGGCCCTGGGCCAGGCCGTCATCTATCTGGCCATGGCTCCCAAGAGCAACGCCGGCTACAACGCCTACAACAAGGCCCGGGCCTTCGTGAAGCAGGACAGGAGCCGCGAGGTGCCCGTGCACCTGCGCAACGCGCCCACCAAGCTCATGAAGGAGCTGGGCTATGGCCATGAATACCGCTACGCGCACGACGAGCCCAACGCCTACGCGGCCGGCGAGACCTATCTGCCCGAGGGCATTGCGGAGCCGGGCTGGTACCAGCCCGTGCCACGGGGCCTGGAGATCAAGATCGGCGAGAAGCTGGCCGTGCTGCGCAAGTGGGATGAAGAGGCTGGCGGCGGCGCATAGCCGAATCCCGTGAGAGCAGGCCGGGGCTGGAGCCAGGGCTAGGCGCCCGGGCCGGGCTCCACCGTCACATCCCGCGCGTGCAAGGGAGCGTGGCAGTGCGAGCAGACGATCAGGGGATCGAACGTGTGGCCGCACACCGAATGCCGGTGCAGCAGGGGCCGGCCTTCCTCGCCGGACATGTGCACATCGCCCCAGTGCACGATGGCCATGACCACGGGATGCAGGTCCAGTCCCTTGGACGTGAGGCGGTACTCGTGCCGCACCGGCGCCTCCTGGTAGGCCACCTTCTTGAGCACGCCGGCCTCGACCAGCCTGGCCAGCCTGTCCGACAGCATGGGGCGTGAAATGCCCAGGCGCCCCAGGAATTCATCGAAGCGGCGCACTCCCAGAAAGCAGTCGCGCAGCACCAGCAGCGTCCAGCGGTCACCGATGACCGAGACCGTGCGTGCGATGGAGCAGCGCTCCTCTTCCAGTTCGTTCCATTTCATTGGGCAGTTCCCCGCTTGACGGGTTCAGATTTTAAACCTACCGTGCATAAAGTTCAAAAAATGAACTGACTTCTTCATCCACGGAGATTCCATGACCGACAAGAAAGCCATCCTCGTCATCGGTGCCGGTGACGCCACGGGCGGGGCGATTGCCCGGCGCTTTGCGCGCGAAGGCTATATCGCCTGCGTCACCCGCCGCGATGCCGACAAACTCCAGCCGCTGGTCGAGCAGATCCGCGCTGCTGGGGGTGAAGCCCATGGTTTTGGCAGCGACGCGCGCAAGGAAGAGGAAATGGTGGCCCTGGTGCAGAAGATCGAGGCCGAGATCGCACCCATCGAGGTCGCCGTCTTCAACATCGGCGCCAACGTGCGCTTCGGCATCACCGAAACCACGGCGCGCGTCTACTTCAAGGTCTGGGAGATGGCCTGCTTCGCCGGCTTTCTGATGGGGCGGGAGGCGGCCAGGGTGATGCTGCCGCGCGGCCGGGGCACCATCATCTTCACGGGTGCCACGGCCAGCCTGCGCGGGCGCGAGGGCTTTGCCGCGTTTGCCGGTGCCAAGCACGGCCTGCGCGCCCTGGCGCAGAGCATGGCGCGCGAACTCTGGCCCAAGGGCATCCATGTGGCCCATCCCGTGATCGATGGCGCCATAGACACCGAATTCATCCGCAGCAATTTCCCCGAGCGCTATGCCCTCAAGGAGCAGGGCGGCATCCTCAATCCCGAGCACATTGCCGACCTCTACTGGCAACTGCACCAGCAGCCGCGCGACGCCTGGACGCACGAGACCGAGATCCGTCCCTGGATGGAGCCGTGGTGAGCCGCCTTGCCTTATCGCATCGTCACTTCCTCCCACTCCCGCAGGCCACGCCATGAACACCAAGGTGCAATTTCTCTTCGACTTCGGCAGCCCCAACGCCTATCTCTGCCACCAGGTCATTCCCCGGATCGAGGCGCGCAGCGGCATCCGCTTCGAATATGTGCCTGTCCTGCTGGGAGGCCTGTTCAAGCTGGCCAACAACCGCTCCCCGGCCGAGGCCAATGCCGACATTCCCAACAAGCGCGCCTATGAGGCGCTGGAGCTGCAGCGCTTCGTGCACAGGCACAGCCTCACGCGCTTCCGGATGAATCCTCACTTTCCCGTGAACACCCTGCAGATCATGCGTGGGGCCGTGGCCGCCCAGGACATGGGCTGCTTCGAGCGCTATGTCGATGCGGTGTTCTCCAGCATGTGGGAGAAGGGCTGCAAGATGGACGATGCCCAGGTGATCGGCACCGAGCTGTCCGGTGCGGGTCTGGACGCCCCAGCCCTGATCGCCGCAAGCCAGACGCCCGAAGTCAAGGCCCGGCTGCTGGCAAATACCGAGCAGGCCTTCCACCGTGGCGCTTTCGGATCGCCCACCTTTTTTGTTGGCGACGAGATCTACTTCGGCAAGGACCGCCTGCGCGATGTGGAGGAGGAGGCGCTGCGGGCCTGAAGCCAGCCTCAGGCCGACCGTCCGTCGTAGCGCGTGATGCGCAAGGCTTCGGCATCCACGCCTTCCAGGCAGCGCACGTTGACTGCCGCCATGTGCCGGCCCTTGGGATCGGTGGCTTCGCCGAAAGGGTGGATGCCGCAGGTCGGGCAGAAGCGGTGCTGGATCAGATGCCGGTGGAAGGTGTAGGAGCGCATCTGATCCTCGGGCGTGCTCAGCTGCAGCTGTTCGCGAGGCACGAACCACATGAGGGCGCCCTTGCGCGCGCAGATGGAGCAGTTGCAGGCCATGACCTGGGTGAGTTCGCCTTCCACATCGAAAGCGATGCCGCCGCAGTGGCAGCTGCCGTGGTATTTCATCGGGGTTCTCCGTGGCCACCGCTTGCTGGCGGCACTGCCGTTGATGGTAGGAGTTCATGCTGGCTGCGGCAAATTGCTGCAGTGCTACATAAGAGCGCGTGGCTTGTAAAGCCTCGGGAAACCCCGCTGCAACAAGGCGTTGCAGGCCACCGGGGGGTGCCTAGAATCGCCCATCCCCTGCGGCTTCCTGATCACAAGCCGGGATGCGGCAGGAGAGCTTCCACCACCATGGCATTGCTGGCTCCGTTCGTTTGGATGCGAGGCACGCTGAATGTCTCCATCCTGAGCAAAAGGGGAGAGCGCATATGGACATACTGCTTCAGCAGGTCATCAACGGATTGGTCCTGGGCAGCATGTATGCCCTGATCGCCCTGGGCTACACCATGGTGTACGGCATCATCCAGCTCATCAACTTCGCCCATGGCGAGGTGCTCATGGTCGGGGCGCTGACCAGCTGGAGCTGCATAGGCCTGATGCAGGAGGCCATGCCGGGAGCACCGGGCTGGCTGATCTTGCTGCTGGCGACGGTGATCGCCTGCGTGGTGGCCGCCGCACTGAATTTCGTGATCGAGAAAGTGGCCTACCGGCGCCTGCGCAGCAGCCCGCGCCTGGCGCCCCTGATCACGGCCATCGGCGTCTCGCTGCTGCTGCAGACGCTGGCCATGATCATCTGGAAGCCCAACTACAAGGCCTATCCCACGCTGCTGCCGAGCACGCCCTTCGAGATCGGCACGGCGGTGATCACGCCCACCCAGATCCTGGTGCTGGTGGTCACGGCGATTGCGCTGGCTGCGCTGACCTACCTGGTCAACTACACCAAGCTCGGGCGCGCCATGCGGGCCACGGCCGAGAATCCGCGCGTGGCGGCCTTGATGGGTGTCAAGCCTGACATGGTGATCTCTGCCACCTTCATCATCGGCGCCGTGCTGGCGGCCATCGCGGGCATCATGTACGCCTCCAACTACGGCACGGCCCACCACACCATGGGCTTTCTGCCGGGGCTCAAGGCCTTCACGGCGGCCGTGTTCGGCGGCATCGGCAACCTGGCGGGCGCCGTGGTCGGCGCCATGCTGCTGGGGCTGATCGAGTCCATTGGCTCGGGCTACATCGGTGATCTCACGGGTGGCGTGCTGGGCAGCCACTACACCGACATCTTCGCCTTCATCGTGCTCATCATCATCCTGACGCTGCGCCCCTCGGGTCTGCTGGGTGAGCGTGTGGCCGACCGCGCCTGAGGAGAGACGCATGAACAGCAAGAAGACCGTGCAATGGATCCTGGGCGGACTGGCGCTGCTGGTGCTGCCGCTGGTGCTGCAGTATTTCGGCAATGCCTGGGTGCGCATCGCCGACCTGGCGCTGCTCTATGTGCTGCTGGCACTGGGCCTGAACGTGGTGGTGGGCTACGCGGGCCTGCTGGACCTGGGCTATGTGGCGTTCTACGCCGTGGGCGCCTACATGTTCGCGCTGATGGCCTCGCCGCATCTGGCGGAGACCTTCGAGGGCTTTGCCGCCATGTTCCCGGACGGGCTGCATACCTCCATCTGGCTGGTGATACCGCTGGCGGCGCTGCTGGCGGCCATCACGGGGATTTTGCTGGGCATTCCGGTGCTCAAGCTGCGCGGGGACTACCTGGCCATCGTCACGCTGGGCTTCGGCGAGATCATCCGCATCTTCATGAACAACCTGGACCAGCCGGTCAACATCACCAATGGCCCCAAAGGCATAGGCCAGATCGACTCGGTCAAGATCCTGGGGCTGGACCTGGCCAAGCGCCAGGAGATCTTCGGCTACGACATCAGCTCGGTCACGCTGTACTACTACCTGTTCCTCTTCCTGGTGCTGGTCAGCATCGTGATCTGCTGGCGCCTGCAGGACTCGCGCATAGGCCGCGCCTGGATGGCCATCCGCGAGGATGAGATCGCCGCCAAGGCCATGGGCATCAACACGCGCAACATGAAGCTGCTGGCCTTCGGCATGGGCGCCTCTTTTGGCGGTGTCTCGGGCGCCATGTTCGCGGCCTTCCAGGGCTTCGTCTCGCCCGAGTCGTTCAGCCTCATGGAGTCCATCATGATCGTGGCCATGGTGGTGCTCGGCGGCCTGGGCCATCTGCCCGGCGTGATCCTGGGTGCGGTGCTGCTGTCGGCGTTGCCCGAGGTGCTGCGCTATGTGGCCGGTCCCCTGCAGCAGATGACCGATGGGCGGCTCGATGCCTCCATCCTGCGCCAGCTGCTGATCGCGCTGGCCATGATCGTCATCATGCTGATGCGTCCGCGCGGCCTGTGGCCGTCGCCCGAGCATGGCAAGAACCTGCCGCACCAGTCCTGAGCATGGAGAAACCGCAGATGGCGAATACGGCAGACAACAGCTCCAGCGCTCCGGTGCTCAGGGTTTCGGGCATTTCCAAACGCTTCGGCGGGCTGCAGGCGCTGTCCGATGTGGGTATGACCATTGGCCGGGGCCAGGTCTACGGACTGATCGGACCCAATGGCGCGGGCAAGACCACCTTCTTCAACGTGATCACGGGCCTGTACACGCCCGACAGCGGCAGTTTCGAGCTGGCCGGCAAGGCCTACGAGCCCACGGCCGTGCACAAGGTGGCCAAGGCCGGCATTGCGCGCACCTTCCAGAACATCCGGCTGTTTGCCGAGATGACGGCGCTGGAGAACGTGATGGTCGGGCGCCATGTGCGCACGCACTCGGGCCTGATCGGCGCGGTGCTGCGCACGCGCGGCTTCAAGGCCGAGGAGGCCGCCATCCGCGCGCGCGCCCGTGAATTGCTGGACTACGTGGGCATCTCCAAGTACGCGGACTTCAAGGCCCGCACGCTGAGCTACGGCGACCAGCGGCGCCTGGAGATCGCGCGGGCCCTGGCCACCGACCCGCAGCTGATCGCGCTGGACGAGCCGGCCGCCGGCATGAATGCCACCGAGAAAGTGCAACTGCGCGAGCTGATCGACCGCATCCGCCGCGACCAGCGCACCATCTTGCTGATCGAGCACGACGTGAAGCTGGTCATGGGCCTGTGCGACCGCGTCACCGTGCTCGACTATGGCAAGCCCATTGCCGAAGGCACGCCGGCCGAGGTGCAGAAGAACGACAAGGTGATCGAAGCCTATCTGGGCACGGGAGGACACTGAACCATGGGCGAGCAAGAGCAAGACAAGGGCGCGTCCCCTCCGGTGCTGCTGAAGGTCGAGGGCCTGAAGGTGGCCTATGGCGGCATTCAGGCCGTCAAGGGCGTGGACTTCGAGGTGTGCCAGGGCGAGCTGGTCTCGCTGATCGGCTCCAACGGTGCCGGCAAGACCACCACCATGAAGGCCGTCACGCGCAGCCTGCAGATGGCGGACGGCGATGTCCACTACCTGGGCCGCAGCATCCGGGGCGTGGGCGCCTGGGATCTGGTGGCCCAGGGCCTGGTCATGGTGCCCGAAGGGCGCGGCGTGTTCGCGCGCATGACCATCACCGAGAACCTGCTCATGGGCGCCTACACGCGCAACGACAAGGCCGGCATTGCCGCCGACATTGAGCGCATGTTCGGCATCTTCCCGCGGCTGAAGGAGCGCCGTGACCAGCTGGCCGGCACCATGTCGGGTGGCGAGCAGCAGATGCTGGCCATGGCGCGCGCGCTGATGAGCCAGCCCAAGGTGCTGCTGCTGGACGAGCCCTCCATGGGCCTGTCGCCCATCATGGTGGACAAGATCTTCGAGGTGGTGAGCGACGTGCACGGCCTGGGCGTGACCCTTGTGCTGGTCGAGCAAAATGCCAGCCGTGCGCTGGCGCTGGCCGATCGCGGCTATGTGATGGAGTCCGGCCTGATCACCATGACGGGGCCTGGCCAGACCCTGCTCAGCGACCCGCGCGTGCGGGCTGCCTATCTGGGCGAGTGAGCGCCACGGCTGCCGTGAGCGCGGGGATGGATGGAATGCCCCGTGCCACTGACGGGATATGGCAAAAATATGACGATTTGATGAAGATTCATCAAGCGTCGATCGATGCGAGACTTTGCGTATTTGTGCGATGGAATGGGTTATTCGAGGAAATTCGCGCAAAAAGGCAATTTTTGGAAAGAAATCGAAAATCCGCCCTGCCCAGTGCCGGACGCGATAATTTGGGTTTCCCCGCGTCGGGCTGCACATCACATGAACTGGCTCCAACACATCCCCGTCGGGCTGCAGACCGTGGTGCTGCTGGCCATGAGCAATGTCTTCATGACCTTCGCCTGGTATGGCCACCTGAAGAACCACGCCTCGTCGCCCTGGTACGTGGCAGCCCTTGTCAGCTGGGGCATCGCGCTGTTCGAGTACCTGCTGCAGGTGCCCGCCAACCGCATAGGCCACACGCAGTTCAGCGTGGCGCAGCTCAAGATCATCCAGGAGGTGATCACGCTGGCGGTGTTCGCGCCCTTTGCCGTGCTCTACCTGAACCAGCCGCTCAAATGGGACTTCCTCTGGGCCGGGCTGTGCATGGTGGGCGCGGTGTACTTTATTTTTCGCAGCGGCTGACAGGGCGGCGCGCCGGCGCGCAAAAACGCGCCTGGGACTCAAGAGTACACTTCGCCCCGTTCAAGCCGGGAAGCCATGCCAAGCATCCGCAATGTGACGCAGTGAGTCGCCTGGTTCCCCCTGTTTCCCGGTAAGGAGCATTCATGCTTTTTGGCAAGTTATTGCCGCGCGAAGGCAATTTTTTCGAGATGTTCAACCAGCATGCCGATCGCATCGTCGAAGCCGCGCATGCCTTCTCGCAGCTTGTCGCCAACTACAACGATCCTCATCTTCGCGAGAAGTACAACGAGGACGTGAACAACGCCGAGCGTGCCGCAGACCGCGTGACGCACGACGTCACCAAGGCGCTGCACAAGACCTTCATCACGCCGCTGGACCGCGAGCACATCCACTCGCTGATCAACACCATGGACGACGTGGCCGACCTGATCCAGGACTCGGCCGAGACCATGGCGCTGTACGACGTGCGCCACATGACGGAAGAGATCACGCGCCTGACGGACCTGTGCGTGCGCTGCTGCGAGCGGCTGCGCGATGCGGTCAAGCTGCTGTCGCGCATCTCCGATCCCTCGGTGGTGGACGCGGCGATGAAGACCTGCGAGGAAATCGACCGTCTCGAATCGGACGCCGACCGCGTGATGCGCTCGGCCATGAGCAAGCTGTTCCGCGAAGAGCCCGATGTGCGCGAAGTCATCAAGCTCAAGGCCATCTACGAGCTGCTGGAGACGGTGACCGACCGCTGCGAGGACGTGGCCAACCTGATCGAGGGCATCGTCCTCGAAAATTCCTGAGCCCTCGCGGAGTCGTTTCTCTATGGAATCCGTACAAGCGGCCCTGTGGGTCGTGATCCTGCTGGTGGTGCTGGCCCTGCTGTTCGACTTCATGAACGGCTTCCACGATGCTGCCAACTCGATCGCCACCGTGGTCTCCACGGGCGTGCTCAAGCCCACGCAGGCCGTGGCCTTCGCGGCCTTCTTCAACGTGGTGGCGGTCTTTGTCTTTCACCTGAGCGTGGCAGCCACCGTGGGCAAGGGGATCGTGCAGCCCGGCATCGTCGACACGCATGTGGTCTTCGGCGCCCTGGTCGGTGCCATTGCCTGGAACGTGATCACCTGGCACTACGGCATCCCCAGCAGTTCCTCGCATGCGCTGATCGGCGGCATCGTGGGCGCGGTGATGGCCAAGGCCGGCGCAGGCGCACTGATTGCCAGCGGCATCGGGAAGACCGTGGCCTTCATCTTCGTCTCGCCGCTGCTGGGCTACCTGCTGGGCTCGCTGATGATGGTGCTGGTGGCCTGGGTCTGCCGGCGCGCCGCGCCCAACAGGGTGGACCGCTGGTTCCGCAGGCTGCAGCTGGTCTCCGCCGGTGCCTATAGCCTGGGCCACGGCGGCAATGACGCGCAAAAGACCATCGGCATCATCTGGCTGCTGCTGATCGCCACCGGCTATGCCAATGCTGGCGACGCCGAGCCGCCGCTGTGGACCATCGTCAGCTGCTACCTGGCCATCGGCCTGGGAACCATGTTCGGCGGCTGGCGCATCGTCAAGACCATGGGCCAGAAGATCACCAAGCTCAAGCCCGTGGGCGGCTTCTGCGCCGAAAGCGGTGGTGCACTGACGCTGTTCTTTGCAACCTTCCTGGGCGTGCCGGTCTCGACCACGCACACCATCACCGGCGCCATCGTCGGCGTGGGCTCCACCCAGCGCGCCAGCGCCGTGCGCTGGGGCGTGGCAGGCAACATCGTCTGGGCCTGGGTGCTGACGATCCCTGCCAGCGCCTTCGTGGCATCGATTGCCTACTGGATCAGCCTGCAGCTGTATTGAGCCGGGGCTGCTGCCGCCAAAAAGAAAGACCGCCCATGGCGGTCTTTCTTTTTTCGGGGGAGGCGTTGGCTGCGCCTCACTGCGAAATCTTGCGCGCCTCCTCCACCTGGTGCTCGAAGTAGTGCTGGAAGCTGTAGGCAATGCTGGCCATGAGCACGGCGGCGCCCAGCATCAGCGACAGCGCAATGGCAAAGATGGTTGACCAGCCCGTGCGTCCGGCCTGCGCCTGCACGTCAATGCCGGGGTTGTGGCGCCGGTTCCAGGCTTCGGTATCGGTCAGCCCGTAGAGGATGGCGCGCAGCGCGCAGCCGGCGATGGTGAAGCCCAGCAGCGGAATCAGCAGCCAGCTGAGCTGGTCGTCCTGTCCCAGTTGCTGCACGCGTTCGATGCCGTACACGCCCAGCGCCGTGGGCACGGGCAGCAGCCAGCCCAGCCAGTCGCCGAGCCCATGCAGGTAAAAGCGATGCAGCCCCAGCGGCCCGCCCACAAAGGCCAGCCAGGCGGCCAGTGTCTTGTTCCTGGGGCGGGGAGCCCGGTCGGCGCCGGTGGTCTGGGGCAGGGGCGTGCTGGGTCGGTTCATGCGCCCATTATTCGGGCGAACTGCGGTCGCCGTCTCCCAGGGTCTTCTCCATGAGCACGATGTCCAGCCAGCGGCCGAACTTCCATCCCATGGAGCGCAGCGTGCCCGCAGGGGTGAAGCCTGCAGCGCGGTGCACCCCGATGGAGCCGGCATTGGCCGAGTCGCCGATCACCGCCAGCAGCTTGCGCACGCCGGCCGCCTCGCAGTCGTGCGACAGCGCATCGATCAACAGGCGGCCCACGCCCTGGCCGCGTGCCGCGTCATGCACATAGATGGAATCCTCGGCAGAAAAACGATAGGCCGGGCGCGGCTTGAACCAGTTGGCGTAGGCAAAGCCCAGCACCTGGCCCTGTGCGTCCACGGCGACCAGATAGGGCAGGCCCTTGGCCAGCACATCCGCGCGGCGCGTGGCCATGTCGGCTTCGGAAGGGGGATCGGTCTCGAACGTTCCTGTGCCATGCAGCACGTGGTGGCGGTAGATGGCGGTGATGGCAGCGAGATCGCTGTCCTGGCTTGGGCGGATGGTAGGCATGAGAAAAGAAGTTCGATATAATCGCTGGTTTTACGGCGTGTCGCTGGCCGGGTGGCCATGTCGCGTGTCTCAAACGCCGCAAAACTCTGTGCAGCCATTTATTGTGTGTTAATTACGTGGTGGCTGCGCCACCCGAAGGAAAATCATGGTCGTCATTCGACTCTCTCGCGGCGGTTCCAAGGCCCGTCCGTTCTACAACATCGTTGCTGCTGACAAGCGCGTTCGCCGCGATGGTTCGTTCATCGAACGTCTGGGCTTCTACAACCCCAACGCCCGTGGTGGCGAAGAGGGTCTGCGCGTTGCTCTGGACCGCGTGAACTACTGGAAGGGCGTTGGCGCGCAGGCTTCCGAGACCGCAGAGCGCCTGATCAAGCAGGCCACCCAGAAGACTGCTGCCTAATTCAGCACCCCTTCTGAAATCGGGTTCCGTTGGCTTGTCTGACGGGGCCCGTTTTTGTTTTCCCCCTCCGGATCGCCTTGCACCGATCTGCACTGACCGTCCACCTACTGCCTACCGACTGCCATGAGCCACATGCCTGAACTCGAAGCCAGCGTCCTGCCTGCCGATGCCGTGGAGGTCGGGCGCATCGCCGATGCCTGGGGCATCAAGGGCTGGTTCAAGGTGGCGGCCTTCAGTTCCGACCCCGAGGCCCTGTTTACGGCCAAGCAGTGGTATCTGCAGCCCGCCGAAAAAGGCGCCCGGCAGTTCACCGGAACCGTGCTGCTGCCGGTCAAGCAGGCGCGCGTGCACTCCGACTCCGTCGTCGCCACCTCGCCCGCCGTGAACGACCGCAACGCTGCCGAGGCCCTGCGCGGTGCGCGCATCTTCGTGGCGCGCAGCGATTTTCCGCAGCCCGAGGATGGCGAGTATTACTGGGTCGACCTGCTGGGCCTGTCCGTGGTCAACCGCGAAGGCGTGGCCCTGGGCATCGTCCGAGACCTGCTGTCCACCGGCCCGCAGACCGTGCTGGTGCTGGCCTATGAAGAGGATGGCAAGGAGCGCGAGCGCATGATTCCCTTTGTCGACGCCTATGTGGACAAGGTGGATCTGCCGGGCAAGACCATCGTTGCCGACTGGCAGCCCGACTACTGATCGCCGACATCCATGCGCTTCGACATCCTCACGCTGTTTCCCGAGCTGTTCACGCCGTTTCTCGAAAGCGGCGTGACGCGCCGGGCCTATGCCTCGGGCCAGGTCGGCGTGCACCTGTGGAATCCGCGCGACCATGCCCAGGGCAACTACCGGCGCGTGGACGACCGGCCCTTTGGCGGCGGGCCGGGCATGGTGATGATGGCCGAGCCGCTGCAGCGCTGCCTGCAGGCGGCGCAGCAGGCGCGCCGCGACGCGGGCGAGACCGAGCCGGCGCCGGTGGTGCTGTTTTCGCCGATAGGCACGACGCTGCGCCACTGCGTGGTCGCCGACTGGGCGCAGGGGCAGGGTGCCATCTTGCTGTGCGGCCGCTACGAGGGGTTGGACCAGCGCTTCATCGATGCCAATGTCACGCACCAGCTGAGCCTGGGCGATTTCGTGCTCTCCGGTGGCGAGATTGCTGCCATGGCCTTGCTCGATGCCGTGGCCCGGTTGCAGCCCGGCGTGCTCAACGACGAGGGCAGCTTCCAGCAGGACAGCTTCAATCCCGCGCTCGACGGCCTGCTCGATTGCCCGCACTACACGCGCCCCGAAGTCTGGGAAGGGCGCGAAGTGCCGGCGCCGCTGTTGTCTGGGCACCACGCGCAGATCGAGCGCTGGCGCCGCGACCAGCGCCTGTCCATCACGGCCAGGCACCGGCCCGAGCTGATAGAGCAGGCGCGCGCCCAGGGCCTGCTCAATGCCAAGGACGAGGGGTTTTTGGCAAAAAACGCCGCCGGGCTATAATCCGCGATTCTTCGATCCTCTATCCGGCCGCTGCTACGAACAAAGCAGCCATGGCGCCAATCCCGGCGCTTGCCAATCCTGGCGCGGACAAGATCGATTGGATGTTGACCATGAATCTGATCCAGACCCTCGAGCAAGAGGAAATCGCCCGTCTGAACAAGACCATCCCCCAGTTCGCCCCCGGTGACACCGTCATCGTGAGCGTGAACGTGGTCGAAGGCAGCCGCAAGCGCGTGCAGGCCTACGAAGGCGTCGTGATCGCCAAGCGCAACCGTGGCCTGAACAGCGGCTTCACCGTGCGCAAGATCTCCAGTGGTGAAGGCGTGGAGCGTACGTTCCAGACCTACTCGCCCCTGATCGCCGGCATCGAAGTCAAGCGTCGCGGTGATGTGCGTCGTGCCAAGCTGTACTACCTGCGCGAGCGCAGCGGCAAGTCGGCCCGCATCAAGGAAAAGCTGCCGTCGCGTGTCAAGGTTTCTGCCGAAGCCTGAGCACCTGCGTCACAGCTGGAAAGCCGCTACAGTCGCCTGTAGCGGCTTTTTTGTTGCTCGCTCGTTTCTCACCACATTCCTTCATTCGTGTCCTCTCTGCCCGATACCGCCATACCCGTGCCGACCGGCGGCCCGACGCCAGCGGCCGTCGCCTCGGTCGCCGACCCGCGCATGGCGCAACTGGTGGGCAGGGACAGCCACCTGCCCGCCGTGCCTCTGGAGGCCCGCGCGCCGGATGCCCTGCGCCAGCGCTTTGCGCGGCCGCCCCGCTGGGCTCCCGAGGTGGTGCGCGAGAAACGCTTCAGTGATCGCCAGCCCACCGATGCCGCCGTGCTCGTGCCCATCGTGCTGCGCTCCGAGCCCACGGTGCTGCTGACCGAACGCACGGCCCATCTGTCCACGCATTCGGGCCAGGTGGCCTTTCCGGGTGGCAAGCGCGATCCTGAGGATGTGTCTGCCCAGGCCACGGCCCTGCGCGAGGCGCAGGAGGAAGTCGGGCTTGCTGCCGGCGATGTGGAAGTGTTGGGCACCCTGCCCATCTACACCACGGGCACGGCCTTTCTGATCACGCCGGTGGTGGCCCTGGTCGATCCCCGGGCGCGCCTGCATCCCAATCCCTACGAGGTGGCGGACGTGTTCGAGGTGCCGCTGTCCTTTTTGCTCGATCCTGCCAACCATGAGCGCCACGCCATGGTCTGGAACGGCGTGCCGCGCGAATGGTTTGCCATGCCCTACCAGGATGGAGACCGCCAGCGCTACATCTGGGGCGCCACGGCCGGCATGCTGCGCAATCTTTACCGATTCCTGTCGGCCTGATGCCCGGATGGGGTGCCGTGCCACCCCGGGGTCACGGGCCTGCCCGCATGCGCCAGTATGATGGCCGGATGAGTTTCTTTGCCATTCTGATCGCCTTGCTGATCGAGCAGGCGCGCCCCCTGACGCCGGCCAACCTGGTGCACACAGGCTACAGGGCCTGGACGGTTTCGGTGCGCCGCAACTTCGATGCCGGCCAGGCGCACCACGGCTGGCTGGCCTGGACCGTGGCGGTGGCGCTGCCCTGCGTGCTGGTGACAGGCATCTATATGCTGCTGCTGTGGGGCGTGGGCTGGCCGCTGGCCATGGTCTGGAATGTGGCCGTGCTCTACGTCACGCTGGGCTTTCGCCAGTTCAGCCACCACTTCACGCGCATCCGCGATGCGCTGGATGCAGGTGACGAGTACGCGGCGCGCGAAGCCCTCGCCCACTGGCAGCAGGTGGACGCCAGCGAAGTGCCCCGCAGCGAGGTGGTGCGCCATGTGATCGAGTATTCGGTGCTGGCAGCGCATCGCCATGTGTTTGGCGTGCTGTTCTGGTTCTCTGCACTGGCGGCGCTGGGCCTGGGCCCGCTGGGCGCCGTGTTCTACCGCATGACCGAGCACCTGTCGCGCTCCTGGTCGCGCAAGGGCCTGCTGGGTGGCAGCCAGGTCAGTGTCCAGTTGCAGCACGCCTCACGGTTGGCCTGGACCGTGATCGACTGGCTGCCCGCACGGCTGACGGCTCTTTCCTTTGCCGTGGTCGGCAGTTTCGAGGAGGCCATCGAGGGCTGGCGCTTCCATGCCCAGCGCTTTCCCAACGACAACGACGGCGTGATCCTGGCCGCCACCTCGGGCGCCATCAACGTGCGCCTGGGCGGCGAGGCACTCAAGCGCCGCGAGGGCATCTCGGTGACCCGTGACGACGGCGAGGAGATCGACCTCGACGTGGACAGCGAAGCCACGCCGGGCCGTGAGCCCGAGATCGGCCACCTGCGCAGCGTGGTCGGCCTGGTCTGGCGCTCGGTCGTGGTCTGGCTGCTGCTGCTGGCCCTGCTGTCGCTGGCGCGCCTGTTGGGCTGAGTGCGCAGCCTGCGGGCGAGCCCTGGATGACGCCCCTTTGGAGGCGTCGTTTCCTCCCTCCCGGAGCGGCCCCGTGGCGTTTGGGGGAGGCTCAATACTTCGTGGCCTGACTCAACTCATCAAACAGCTCGGCATAGATGCAGTACCGGTTGGCACTGATGTCATGGTCGGCGTCCATGCCGTGTTCCTCATCCTCCACGCGCGGCATGACCGCGCATCCGGGCTCGTGCAGGTGGGTGCAGTTGTAGAACTTGCATTCCTGCGCATGGGCGCCGATGTCGGGCATGCAGCGGGGCAGGTCGGTGGGTTCGATGTGGCGCAGGCCGAACTCCTGGAAGCCCGGCGAGTCGATCAGGGCTGTCGTGCGCTCCGCGTCCATCCAGTACCAGCTGGTCGTGGTGGTCGTGTGCTTGCCGGAGTTCAGTGCCTGCGAGATCTCGTTGGTGGCAGCGCGTGCGCCGGGGACCAGCAGGTTGATCAGGGTGCTCTTTCCCGAGCCGGAAGGGCCCAGCACCAGCGTGGCCTTGCCCTTGAGGTGCTTCATCAGCAGCTGCCGATCGGCCTCGCCCTCATTGGCCAGCGACAGCGACAGTACCTCGTAGTGCGGCTTTTCCTGGCCCAGGTACATCTCGCGATAAGGCTCCAGGCGCTCCCAGGCGTCGGCAAAGGGCTCGGCCAGGTCACGCTTGTTGAGGGCAATCAGGGGCTTGATGTGGGTGGCTTCGGCAGTGATCAGGGCGCGGGCCAACTGGCTTTCGGAGAAGACCGGCTCGGCGGCGATCAGGATCAGCACCTGGTCGATGTTGGCTGCAAAGGACTTGGTGCGTATCTCGTCCTGCCGGTAGAACAGGTTGCGCCGCTCCAGCACCTTTTCTATGGTGCCTTCTTCCCCCTGGCCTGGGGGCGGAAGTTGCCAGCGCACGCGGTCGCCCACCACGGTCTGGCTCTTCTTGCCGCGCGGGTGGCAGATGTGGCGCGAGCCGTCTTCGGTCTCGACCACGCAATGGCGGCCATGGCTGGAGACGACCAGGCCTTCGTGCAGTGCGGAGCGCTCAGCCATGGGTCAACGGGGTGCGATTCATGGGCGCGCCAGCAACGCATCGATACGCCTTGCGCACTCGATGTCGGTGGACGAGATGCCGTTCACGTCATGCGTGTTCAGGCGTACACCGCAGCGGCCGTAGCTGACGGTCAGGTCGGGATGGTGGTCCTGCTGGTGGGCGATCAGGGCCAGCGCATTCACGAAGGCCATGGTCTCGTAGTAGTTGGCGAAGGCGTAGCTCTTGGCGATGGCATCGCCATCGAGCTGCCAGCCCGGCAGGGCGGCCAGTGCGGTGTGCAGCTCGTCGGAAGTCAGCGCGCGGCGCTGCTGGTTGGACCAGTCCTGTTGTTGCAAGCGTTGTGTGCTCATGGTGAGTGCGTATGGTTCAGGTCGGAGAGGGCATGCGCGCCAGCCGGGCGAGGGCGGGCGGATGCGAGTAGTAAAAGCTCACGTACCAGGGATCGGGCGTGAGCGTTGAAGCATTGTCCTCGTACAGCTTGAGCAGTGCCGAGGCCAGGTGGGCGCCGCTGGCCTGTTGCATGGCGTAGGCATCGGCTTCGAACTCGTCGCGGCGCGACAGGGCCGAGAACAGTGGGGTGACAAAGAAGCTGAACACCGGCACGGCCAGCAGGAACAGCAGCAGCGCCACGGCCTCGTTGCCGGCGCCGATGCCGCTGTGTCCCAGCGCAAGGTCCAGACCCGGACGCACGCCCAGGCCCAGGTAGAACCACAGCTGCTGCGACAGCCAGCCCAGCAGCGCAAAGCCCGCCAGGCTGGCGGCAAACATCAGCAGCATGCGCTTGAGGATGTGGCGGTGCTTGAAATGGCCCAGCTCATGCGCGAGCACGGCCTCCACCTCGTCGGCGTCCAGCTGCTTGAGCAAGGTGTCGAAGAACACCACGCGCTTGGAGTGGCCGAAGCCCGTGAAATAGGCATTGGCATGTGCCGAGCGGCGGCTGCCGTCCATCACGAACAGGCCCTTGGCCGTGAAGCCGCAGCGCTGCATCAGTGCGCTCACGCGCTCCTTGAGCGGGCCGTCCTCCAGCGGATCGAACTTGTTGAACAGCGGTGCGATGAAGGTCGGGAAGATCCACATCAGCAGCAGGTTGAAGCCCGTCCAGACGGCCCATGCCCAGAGCCACCACAGGTCGCCGGCCGAACCCATGAGCCACAGGATCAGTGCCGCAATCGGAAGGCCGATTGCTGCGCCCATGGCCGTGGACTTGGCGGCATCGGCCAGCCACAGCCGCAGCGTCATCTGGTTGAAGCCGAAGCGCTGCTCCAGCACAAAGGTCTGGTAGAGCGACAGCGGCAGCTCCACCAGGCCGGAGATCAGAGCAAAGCTGGCCAGCAGCGCCAATTGCTGCCACAGGCCGGCGCCCATCCATTCCAGCAACTGCTGGTTGAGTGCATCCAGCCCGCCCAGCAGCGTCCATGCGAGCAGCACCACGGCGCCCAGCGTCATGTCGATCAGGGCAACGCGTGCCTTCGCCAGTGTGTAGTCGGCGGCCTTCTGGTGGGCGGCCAGGCTGATGCGCTGCGCAAAGGCCTCGGGCACCTGCGCTCTGTGGCCTGCCACATGGCGAACCTGGCGCGAGGCCAGCCAGGCGCGCAGCAGCCACTGGGCCAGCACGGCTGCGGCAAACAGCAGGGAAAGCGTCGAGGAAAAATCGGGGTTGAAGACCATGTGGCCGCAGTGTAGGCGACAATTTGGGCCATGTCCGAAGCCTCTAGCGCCTGCATTCCCGTCCCCGCCGAATCCGGCACGCCCGTCACCCTGAGCAAATCCGACCTCAATCTCGTCTGGCTCGACTGCGAGATGACCGGGCTGCAGCCCGACACCGATCGCATCATCGAGATCGCCGTGGTCGTCACCAGCCCGGACCTTGCCACGCGCATCGAGGGTCCTGTGTTCGCCATCCATCAAAGCGATGCCCTGCTCGACGGCATGGACGCCTGGAACAAGGGCACGCACGGCAGGAGCGGCCTGATCGAGCGCGTCAAGGCATCGACCACCACCGAGGCCGATGCGGAAGCCGCGCTGATCAAGTTCCTGGCGCAGTACGTTCCCAAGGGCAAGGCGCCGCTGTGCGGCAACAGCATTGGCCAGGACCGGCGCTTCATGGAGCGCTACATGCCCAAGCTCAACGACTTCTTTCACTACCGCAACGTTGATGTCAGCACCCTCAAGGAACTGGCCAGGCGCTGGAAGCCCGATGCCTACGCATCCTTCAAGAAGGCCCAGCGCCACACGGCGCTGGCCGATGTGCATGAATCCATCGATGAGCTGGCGCACTATCGCGCACGCCTGCTGAGCGTCTAGCGCCCGGAGCCGGGCCCTCCGGCCATTTTTGTGCAGGGGGGGCTTGCGGGAAAACCCCAGGAGTGCGACAATCTACAGCTTGCCTCCATCAACAAGGGGCAATTTGCACATCTCCATCACACAAGGGCTCCTGCGCTGTGTGTCTGAGGTCGATGTCCACAGACCTCCATGAAGGCTTTCATGGATGGCGGGACCATCGGTTTCGGACCAGCCGAAAACGCCCATCCGCCCTTTTGCGAAGGGCCGGTCAAGTCTGACGGTGGATGTTGACCCAACCGTCGAGAAAAGCGTGGCAGATCGCTGACTGCGCGTGCTTTTCGTTAGAGCCATTCATGAACGACATCTCTCAAGAGCAGGGCATCATTGCCGCTGCCGATTCCTCTTTTGCTTGCGCTGCCCAAGCCTCTTCCGTGCTGGACGCCGCCGTTGCCGGTGCCGAGCAGGCCGCTGCTGAAACCGTCGAGGGCGCCGAAGCCGCTCAGGCAGCTCCCGAACTCCCCAATGCCTTCGTCGAGCTGGGCCTGGCTGAAGAGCTGGTCCGCGCCGTTGCCGATCTGGGCTACACCCAGCCCACGGCCGTGCAGGCGCAAGCCATTCCCCTGGCCATGGGCAGTGGTGATCAGGCCTTCATCGACCTGATGGTTTCCAGCCAGACCGGCTCGGGCAAGACCGCCGCCTTCCTGCTGCCCGTGCTGCACACGCTGATCCAGCAAAAGGCTGACGAGGAAGCCGCCATCCGCGCCGAATATGACCGCCAGTGCGCCGAGGCCACTGCCAGCGGCCAGCCCACACCCAAGCGCAACAAGCGCAAGGACCCCACCAATCCCCGCAACTTCAAGGCGGCCGTTCCCGGCGCCCTGATCCTGTGCCCCACGCGCGAGCTGGCTCAGCAGGTGGCGCATGACGCCATCGAACTGGTCAAGCACTGCCGTGGCATCCGCATTGCCAACGTGGTGGGCGGCATGCCCTACCAGCTGCAGATTGCCAAGCTGCAGAACGCCAACCTCGTGGTGGCCACGCCTGGCCGTCTGCTGGACCTGCAGCGCTCGATGCAGATCAAGCTCGACCAGGTGCAGTTCCTGGTGGTCGACGAGGCCGACCGCATGCTGGACCTGGGCTTCTCGGACGATCTGGCCGAAGTCAACGACCTGACGGCCCAGCGCAAGCAGACCATGATGTTCAGCGCCACCTTCGCGCCCCGCATCCAGCAGCTGGCCATGCGCGTGATGCATGACGGCGGATCGGGCGTGAAGAAGGTCACCATCGACACGCCCCAGGAAAAGCATGCCAACATCAAGCAAGTGCTATTCTGGGCCGACAACTCCCAGCACAAGCGCAAGCTGCTGGACCACTGGCTGCGCGACACCACCATCAACCAGGCCATCGTCTTCGCATCGACCCAGGTCGAGTGCGACGGCCTGGCCAACGACCTGCAGCAGGACGGCTTCTCGGCCGTGGCGCTGCACGGCGCCCTGAGCCAGGGCCTGCGCAACCGCCGCCTGATGGCGCTGCGCAGCGGCCAGGTGCAGGTGCTGGTGGCGACCGATGTGGCGGCACGCGGCATTGACGTGCCCTCCATCACCCACGTCTTCAACTACGGCCTGCCCATGAAGGCCGAGGACTACACCCACCGCATCGGCCGCACGGGTCGTGCCGGTCGCGAAGGCGTGGCCGTGACGTTCGCGGAATTCCGTGACCGCCGCCGCATTTTCGATATCGAAGGCTACAGCCGTCAGCAATTCAAGGCCGAGGTGATTCCTGGTCTCGAGCCTGCACAGCGCGCACCCAGCAGCAACGAAGGCCGTGGCGGCCGTCGTGGCGGCGGCTTTGAAGGCCGTGGTGGTGATCGCCGAGGCTCCGCCGGCGGTGGTCGTGGTGGTTTCGGTGGCGACCGCGGCTTCGGCGGTGGTGACCGCGAGCGCAGCTTTGGTGATCGCGGTGGCGACCGTGGCTTCGGCCCCCGCCGTGATTCGGAAGGCTATGGCCGCAAGGCCGGCTTCGGCAGCTTCGGTGGCGGCCAGCGTGAAGGCGGCTTCGGCCAGGGTCAGCGCGAAGGCGGCTTTGGCCAGGGCCAGCGTGAAGGTGGCTACAGCCAGGCTCCGCGTGAAGGCGGCTTTGGCCGTGGCGGCGAAGGCCGTGGCTTCGGCGGCGACCGTGGCGCTGCGCGCGGCGGCGACCGTCGTGAGGGTGCTCCCCGCGATGGCGGCCACCGCGATGGCGGCTTCCGTGGTGCATCCGGTGAATCGCGTGGCTTCGGCGGTGAATCCCGCGGCGGCTTCGGCGGTGGTGAGCGCCGTCCGGCCTTTGGCAAGAGCGCTCCCAAGCCTTACTCGCCCCAGGGCGGCGATCGCAAGCGCGCCGTGCGCTGATCGATTCCGGCTTTGCATGCAGACCGGCCCTTCGGGGCCGGCTTTTTTTTGGGCAATCCGCCTGCCTGCCTGGCGCTGCCTGTGTTCGTGGCGCAGAACCTGCTGTCTGGCGGGCTCTGCGACTGCCATAATCGCGGCGCGGAGGTGCCCTGTGGAGTCTTTGATCGCGTCCAGTGTGGATTTTGAGCACATGTTCGAACTGGCCCCCGTCTCGCTATGGCTGGAGGACTACAGCGCGCTCAAGCGCCTGCTCGACCAGTGGCGAGCACAGGGCGTGACCGATCTGCAGGTGCATTTTTCTGCCCATCCGCAGGCACTGCAGCAGTGCAGTGCCGCGCTCAGGGTGGTTCGCGTCAACCAGCGCACGCTGGACCTGTTCGGCGCCGCGGACCAGCAGACCTTTCTCGACAGCCTGGGCCAGGTGTTCCGTGATGACATGCATGCCGGCCTGGCCTGCGAGCTGCAGGAGCTTTGGAAGGGCTCGCCGACTTTTGCCAACCGCACCGCCAACTACACGCTGGACGGGCGCCGGCTGGACGTGCAGATCCGTGGCCGCATCCTGCCCGGCCATGAGGAGCTTTGGGACTGCGTGCTGGTGTCGCTGGAGGACGTGACGGCCGAGATGCGCAGCACGCGGCAGCTGCACCGCAGCGAGCAGTACTCGCGCGACCTGTTCGAGTACTCGCCCGTGTCGCTGTGGGTCGAGGACTTCAGCTCCATCAAGCGCCTGCTCGACGATGTGCGCGCCCAGGGCATCAGCGATTTCGCCACCTTCCTCAAGGTGCATCCGGAATTCATCTCGCGCTGCATGCAGGAGATTCGCGTCATCGACGTGAACCGCCAGACGCTGCGCATGTTCGGTGCCACCGACAAGCTGCAGCTGCTGAGCCGGCTGGGCCGCATCTTCCGCGATGAAATGATCGACTCCTTTGCCGATCAACTCCAGGACCTGTGGAACGGCAAGCTCGTGCAGCACCGCGAAGTGGTGAACTACGCGCTGTCGGGCGACACGCTGCACATCCACATGCAGCTGGCCGTGCTGGACGGCCATGCGGACGACTGGGGGCTGGTGCTGCTGTCCCTGGTGGATATCACGGCACGCAAGAAGGCCGAGGCCTATCTGGAATACCTGGGCAAGCACGACGTGCTCACCCAACTGCGCAACCGCGCCTTCTATATCGAGGAATTGAACCGCCTGGCGCGCAAGGGGCCGTGGCCGCTGGCCGTGATCGCCATCGACATGAATGGTCTCAAGGAGGCCAATGACGAGCATGGCCATGCCGCAGGCGACGACATGCTTCGCCGCGTGGGCGAAGTGCTGACCAAGGCCGTGGATGCGCCTGCTTGTGCGGCACGCGTGGGCGGCGACGAATTCATGGTGCTGCTGCCAGCCTCGGACGAGCGCGGCGCCGAAGCCGTCAAGGAGCGCATCCTGTCCCTGCTGGAGCTCAACAACCAGTTCTATCCGGGTCAGCTGGTCAGCCTGTCCATGGGCGTGGCCTGTTGCAACGAGGGCAGCCAGCTGGAGGCCACCGTGTCACGCGCGGACCAGGCCATGTATGCCGAAAAGGCGCGCTACTACAAGGAAAAAATGCTGGACCGCCGCGCGGGCCGGGCATAGACGCCCGGGATCCCGGGAGCAGTGGCCTTCAGGCCTCCGCTCCCGGGATCCCGGGAGCAGTGGCCTTCAGGCCTCCGAGGCATGCCGCCCGATTTCGGGCCAGCGGTGATGCAGGTAGATCCACGACGCCAGCCCGATCAGCATCATGCTGATCGAGCCCAGGGCCAGCAGCACCGTCGAATGCATCACCAGCGGCGCCAGCACGCCGGCCACGATGCCATTGGCCGTGGAGCCCACCACGGCCTGCAGCGATGAGGCCAGGCCGCGCCGCTCGGGATGGATGTCCAGCACCAGTAAGGTCACGACGGGCACCATCATGGCCCAGCCGAAGGCGAACACACCCACGGGAATCAACGCCCAGCTCACATGGGCAGGCCAGATCAGGTTGGCAACCAGGTTGACGATGGACACCACGAACATGATCACGAAGCCGTGGCGGATCTGGTGCTTGGGTGGAATGCGCCCGGCCAGCCGGCCGCTCACCCAGGCGCCGCCCATGATGCCCGAGATCGAAATCACGAAGAACCAGAAGAACTGCTGCGGCTGCAGGTGCAGCAGGTCGCCCAGGAAGGCGGGGGCCGACAGCACGTACAAAAACATGCCGTTGAACGGCACGCCGCTGGCAAAGGCCAGCAGCACAAAGCGCGGATCGCTGCACAGCGCCTTGTAGCCCTGCATCAGTGGCTTGAACCGGAAGGGCTGGCGCTGCGCCTGCGGCAGAGACTCGGGCAGAAAGCGCCAGTTGATGCTCCACAGCAGCACGCCCACCAGCGTCAGGAACCAGAATACGGCCGCCCAGCCCAGGTGCACGAACAGCCAGCCGCCCAGCACCGGCGCCAGCGCCGGGGCAATGCCGAAGAAGATGGTGATCTGGGCCATCACGCGCTGGGCCTGGGCAGGCGGAAACAGGTCGCGCACCACGGCGCGCGACACCACGATGCCGGCGCCCGTGGACAGGCCCTGCAGCGCCCGGAACAGCACCAGTTGCGTGATGTTCTGCGACAGCGCGCAGCCTGCCGAGGCCAGCGTGAACACGGCCAGTCCCCATAGCACCACAGGGCGGCGGCCAAAGCTGTCGGCCATGGCGCCATGGAAAAGGTTCATGAAGGCAAAGCCGAACAGATAGGCCGACAGCGTCTGCTGCATCTGCAGCGGCGTGGCGTTCAAGGCCTGGGCGATGCCCGAGAAGGCCGGGATGTAGGTGTCGATCGAGAACGGTCCCAGCATGCCCAGGATGGCTAGCAGGACGGCCAGGGCCCAGCGCGGGCCCTTCCAGAGTGGGGAAACATTTTGTGGCATGCAGGCGAGGCGGTTGTGCGCTGCAGGCGGGCCACAGGCGCAGAAGAGGGCCGCACACTCATGCGTCTGCGGCAGGGTGACACTGTAGCGGCTTGGCTGGAATCCGGTGTGACGGATGGCTTGGCGAATGACCTGGGCGATGGAATGGATCGATAGTTTGTATCTAAATATTATAAATATCGATAGAATTTATCTTTTACGCCCGCATGCACAGGTCCGCCGTCGGGTGGATGGCATGGTTCTGGGCGCTTTCGCCAAGGATCTTTCATGACTGTTTCTCGCCGCACGTTGATATCAGGCCTGGCTCCGGCCGCGTTGCAGCTGACCGCCGGCGCTGCCTGGTCCAAGGGCCACCGGCTGCAGCTGTCGGCGGCCTATGGCGATGGCATCTTCCACACGCAGAACCTGCGCAATTTCGCGGCACGCGTGGGTGCCGACACCCGGCAGTCGCTGGAGATCGAGGTGGTGTCCGGCTCGGCGCTCAAGCCCATGGCGCAGGTGCTGCCTGCGCTCAAGCGCAATGACCTCCAGTTCGGCGAAGTGCTCATGTCGTCCTGTGCGGACATCCACCCGCTGCTGGCCATGGACTCGCTGCCTTTCATGGTGCGTGGCTTTGACGAGGCCGCGCGCCTGTGGCAGTTGACCCGCCCCGTGCTGCAGGAGTTCTTGCTGGCCCAGCAGGGCGCGCGCCTGCTGTTTGCCGTGCCCTGGCCGGCGCAGGGTCTCCTGAGCCGGCGCCCGGTCCACAGCATCGCGGATCTCAAGGGCCTCAGGCTGCGTGTGCAAAGCGATGCGACCAAGCGGTTGGCCGAGCTCTGGGGGGCGCAGCCGGTGGTGATTGCCGCAGGCGATCTGGGTGCCGTCGTGGAGCAAGGTGGTATCGATGCCATGATTACCTCCAGCGCCACGGGCGCCGACATCCAGGCCTGGAAGGCCATGAAGGTGTTTCTGGATATCAAGGCCTGGATTCCCAAGAACATGCTTTGCGTCAGCGAACTTGCCTGGAGGGGCTTCACCGAGCCCGAGCGCCAGGCCATCGGCCGCGCTGCCGAGTCGGCTGAAAAAGAGGGCTGGGCGCTGGCCCAGCAGGCCGATGAGCTGGGCAAGAAGATCCTTGCCGACAACAAGGTGTCCGTGGCGGCGCCTTCAGCGGATCTGCGCCACATGCTGGATTTGGTGGGCGAGCGCTTTGGTCGCGAGTGGGTGGCCAAGGCCGGCAGCAGCAATATGTCGGTGCTGATGGAGTACAACAAGAAAAGGCACTGAGCGCCGGTGCGCTGAGTGCCTTTTTCGGGGTGTTGGTGGTGGGCCCTGAGTGATTCGAACACTCGACCAACGGATTAAGAGTCCGCTGCTCTACCAGCTGAGCTAAGAGCCCCACGTATTTCTGCGTGGCTGCCTGAAGAGATCAGGCAAAGGAATTCTTGGTGGGCCCTGAGTGATTCGAACACTCGACCAACGGATTAAGAGTCCGCTGCTCTACCAGCTGAGCTAAGAGCCCCCTCGGGTATTCCGAAGGAATCAGCCTGGATGAATCCAGGCTGAAAAGGAATTTTTGGTGGGCCCTGAGTGATTCGAACACTCGACCAACGGATTAAGAGTCCGCTGCTCTACCAGCTGAGCTAAGAGCCCCAAAAACAAGTCTGCGCTGCAAACGAGACCGCAATTATGCGGCATTTTTGGCGTGCTTGCAGGAAGACACGCCAATTTTTTGGTTCATGGCGCGATCTCGGCATGCGCGGCCTGCGTGACGTCGGGAACGCAGGCACAAAAAAAGGCGGCCGAAGCCGCCTTGCCTTGGTGTCTGCGCTTACATCAGCAGATGTTCGCCTGCGTTGTCACCGCCCAGGATCACGTAGTTGACCTTGCGGATGTCCATCAGCTTCTTGCCGCCCGAGTAGCTGATGGAGCTTTGCACATCCTGCTCCATCTCGATCAGGGTGTCGGCCAGAAGTCCCTTGACGGGCTCGAGGATGCGCTTGCCTTCGACGTGCTTGTACTCGCCCTTGTTGAAGTCCGAGGCCGAGCCGTAGTACTCCTTGAAGCGCTGGCCGTTTTCCTCGACCGTCTGGCCCGGCGATTCCTCATGGCCCGCGAACAGCGAGCCGATCATCACCATGGTGGCGCCAAAGCGCACGCTCTTGGCGATGTCGCCGTGGCTGCGGATGCCGCCGTCGGCAATGATGGGTTTGGTGGCCACGCGCGCGCACCACTTGAGCGCCGACAGCTGCCAGCCGCCCGTGCCGAAGCCCGTCTTGAGCTTGGTGATGCAGACCTTGCCGGGGCCGATGCCGACCTTGGTGGCGTCGGCGCCCCAGTTCTCCAGGTCGATCACGGCTTCGGGCGTGCCCACGTTGCCGGCGATCACGAAGGACTTGGGCAGCTTTTCCTTGAGGTAGCCGATCATGTTCTTCACGCTGTCGGCATGGCCGTGGGCGATGTCGATGGTGATGTATTCGGGGCACAGGCCTTCGGCGACGAAGCGGTCCACGGTGTCGTAGTCGGGCTTCTTGACGCCCAGCGAGATGGAGGCGAAGCAGCCCTTGCCCTGCATCTCGCGCACGAACTGCACGTTGTCCAGGTCAAAGCGGTGCATCACGTAGAAGTAGCCGTTGCGGGCCAGCCAGGTGCAGATGCTTTCATCCACCACCGTCTTCATGTTGGCCGGCACGGCCGGGATGCGGAAGGACCGACCGCCCAGCTCCACGCTGGCATCACACTCCGAGCGGCTTTCCACGCGGCACTTGCGCGGCAGCAGCAGGATGTTGTCGTAGTCGAAGATTTCCATTTGATTCCAAGCTCCATGAAAGGTCGCGGCAGGAACATCCCTCCGCGATGGGGCGCTTGGCTTGGAGGCCGGTCTTGCGGGCGGCGCGGGCGGGCCGCGTCGCCAGGGCGGCTGTGGCCCGGGCACAAAAAACCGGACCGCAAGAAACTTGGGCCCGGTGATTGATTCTATACGTTGCCGGCGGCGGGCCCGGGCGCCCTGTCGATATAGCGGTTATAGCAATGGCGTTATGGACCGGGAAGATGCGCTGCATGTGTCGAATGCGGGAAATGCAGCATGGCTTTCCCCGCAGGCCGGGGCGCTTCCTACAATGCCGGGATGTTCCCGATCGATCTGCTCGACGGCGCCTCCGGTGCCGCACCCGCCTCCAACTCCCCTTTGCTGGCCAACCTCAACGAGGAGCAGCTCGCTGCCGTCACGCTGCCGGCCGGCCATGCGCTGATCCTGGCCGGCGCCGGCTCGGGCAAGACGCGGGTGCTGACCACGCGCATCGCCTGGCTGCTGCAGACGGGCCAGGCCACGCCGGGCTCCATCCTGGCCGTGACCTTCACCAACAAGGCGGCCAAGGAAATGCTGGCGCGCCTGTCGACCATGCTGCCCTACAACGTGCGCGGCATGTGGATAGGCACCTTCCACGGCCTGTGCAACCGGCTGCTGCGTGCCCACCACCAGGCGGCAGGGCTGTCGTCCACCTTCCAGATTCTGGACACGCAGGACCAGCTGTCGGCCGTCAAGCGCCTGTGCAAGCAGTTCAACGTGGACGACGAGCGCTTCCCGCCCAAGCAGCTGCAGTACTTCATTGCCGGCTGCAAGGAAGAGGGCATGCGCCCCGGCGACGTGGTGGCCAATGACCCGGACACGCGCAAGAAGGTCGAGATCTACCAGCTCTACGAGGAGCAGTGCCAGCGCGAAGGCGTGGTCGATTTCGGCGAGCTGATGCTGCGCTCCTTCGAGCTGCTGCGCGACGATGCCGCGCTGCGCGCCCACTACCAGCGGCGCTTTCGCCACATCATGGTCGACGAGTTCCAGGACACCAACAAGCTGCAGTACCAGTGGCTCAAGCAATTGGCGGGCGACGTGGTGGATGGCCGCCTGCAGGCCCTGGGCAGCGTGATCGCCGTGGGCGACGACGACCAGAGCATCTACGCCTTTCGCGGTGCGCGCGTGGGCAACATGCAGGACTTCGTGCGCGAGTTCGATGTGCGCCAGCAGATCAAGCTGGAGCAGAACTACCGCTCCTACAGCAACATCCTGGACTGCGCCAACGCGCTCATCAGCCACAACAGCCAGCGCCTGGGCAAGAACCTGCGCACCACCCAGGGCCCGGGCGAGCCCGTGCGCATCTACGAGGCGCCCACCGACATGGCCGAGGCGCAGTGGATGGTCGAGGAAATCCAGCAGCTCGTGAAAAAGGACGGCTGGCAGCGCCAGGAAATCGCCGTGCTCTACCGCAGCAATGCGCAAAGCCGGGTGATCGAATCGCAGCTGTTCAATGCCGCCATTCCCTACCGCGTGTACGGCGGGCTGCGCTTTTTCGAGCGCGCCGAAATCAAGCATGCGCTGGCCTACCTGCGCCTGCTGGAGAACCCGCACGACGACACCAGCTTTTTGCGCGTGGTGAACTTCCCACCGCGCGGCATCGGCGCGCGCAGCGTGGAGACGCTGCAGGACGCGGCGCGCAGCGCGGGCTGCTCGCTGCACGATGCCGTCTCGGCGGTGCCGGGCGCGCCGGGCGCCAAGCTCGCAGGCTTTGTCGCCAAGATCGACGTGCTGCGCGAGCAGACCCAGGGCCGCACGCTGCGCGAGATCATCGAGGCCATCGAGGAAGAAAGCGGCCTGCTCGAGCACTACCGCAACGAAAAGGAAGGCGCCGACCGCATCGAGAACCTGCAGGAACTCGTGAACGCGGCCGAGAGCTTTGTCACCCAGGAAGGCTTTGGCCGCGATGCCGTGGCCCTGCCGCTGGACGAGCACGACGGCGCCAGGGCGCTGACGCAAAGCCCCGCCAGCCAGGGCCTGGACCCTGCGCTGCCGCTGCTGGACACGCCGCTCACGCCGCCGGCCGGCACCGTGGCCGGCATGGTCGATGCCGATACCGGCGAGACCCTGTCGCCGCTGGCCGCCTTCCTGACGCACGCGGCGCTGGAGGCTGGCGACAACCAGGCCCAGGCAGGCCAGGACGCCGTGCAGCTGATGACCGTGCATGCCTCCAAGGGCCTGGAGTTCGACGCCGTCTTCATCGGCGGCGTGGAGGAGGGCCTGTTCCCGCACGAGAACGCCATGATGGACCGAGGCGGCCTGGAGGAAGAACGCCGCCTGGCCTATGTGGCCATCACCCGCGCGCGCAAGCGCCTGTACCTGAGCCATTCGCAGACGCGCATGCTGCACGGGCAGACGCGCTACAACGTCAAGAGCCGCTTCTTCGACGAGCTGCCTGAAGAGGCGCTCAAGTGGATCACGCCGAAGCAGGGCGGCTTTGGCAGCTACGCGCCCCGCCCCGGTGGCGGCGGTGGTGGCGGCTATGGCTCACGCGATCGCGGCGGCTTCGGCAGCAAGGCCGAAGGCTGGCGCAGCGAGGTCTTCGCCAGCCCGCCCGTGCCGCCGCAAAAGGCCGACCCGGGCCACGGCCTGCGCGTGGGCCTGAACGTGTTCCACAACAAGTTCGGCGAAGGCAAGGTGCTGGCCCTGGAAGGCACGGGCGACGACGCGCGTGCCCAGGTCAGCTTTGGGCGCCACGGCACGAAGTGGCTGGCGCTGTCCATTGCCAAGCTCACGGTCGTGGAGTGAGGGCCGGGCCGTCGTGTCCGGCGGTCAGGGCTTGACTTCGAAGCTCAGCGTGGTGGTGTGGCGCACGTCGGTGTACTTCTTGCCGTCCAGCGTGACCGAGCCGTTGTCCACGCGCGCCGTCACCTCCAGCACGTACAGGCCCGGGAAGTAGGGCTTGAAGCTCACCGTGCCGTCCTGCGATGGCGTGAGCGTGCGGTACCAGCCCTCGCTGGTCTGCACATTGACCTGGCTGGCCGCGACCTTGCGGCCCTTGAACACCAGCTGGAACGTATCGCCGCCCGCCGTGGTGGGCACCAGCTCCAGGTCGTTCACGGCCTTGGTGTCGTTGCGGCCGAAACGGGCCTGGTAATAGGTCAGCACGCCATTGGCGCCGGGGCGCGTGGCGGCGATGCGCACATCGCCCTGGCCTGCGTCCGCGGTGAAATGATTGGCCTCGGCCTTCAGGGGAAGGCTCTTGCCGTCGGGCAGGACCTGCTTGGCGTCCTCCAGGGCCGGCAGCTGTTGCAGCGGCTTGCGCAGTTCTCCGGCATAGGCCCGGGCCTGTCCTGCGTCCTGCTGCAGCCAGAGATAGTCGGCATGTGCAGCCGGCACCGCCAGGGTGGCAGCGGCCGCCAGCCATGCGGAGGCCGTGCTGCGAAGGATGCGGGAAGCTGGGGTCATGGAGTCTCTCCTGTGGTGTGGCTCTGCGTGCGCCTGCCGGGCCTTGAGGGGCGTGATCCGGCGGGGCTGAAGATGGTGCGATGGCGGGCTAGCGACGCCGCAATGCATCAGAAATTATAGCGACCAGGTGAGAATGACTCTTGTTTTGCACGCTAAGAGTCGGGTTCATGACATCCATGCAGTTGCGGCGCAGGCATGCAAAAAGGCCATGGAAATCCATGGCCTTCTTGTTGTGGCGCCACGCGCCGCAGGGCGGCGGTCAGGCCGACAGCTTGGGCTGGGAAGCGGTGCCGGTCAGGTAGCCGACGGCGGCGCCGAACTTGCCGCGATAGTTGGTGCTGATCAGCGGGTCCAGCGTGGACTTGACCACGTTGTGGATGCTGCCCCAGTCACCGGCGTGCTGGAAGTTGCTCATGATGTAGGTCCAGCCGTTGATCTCGTCCACGGCGTGCAGGCCCGTGGATTCGCCGCCTGCGGGAATCGACATCAGGCGCGACAGCTGCTTGGTGTCGATGTTGTAGGCCCACAGGAAGTTGTTGACGTGCTGGCCGCTGTCCTCGCCGATGAACAGGGTGCGCATCTTCTCCGAGAACTTGAGGTTGTCGGGGTTGCAGATCTTGTTCGGGTTGCCGGTGTTGCCCAGCGCGTCGGCGCTGATATCCTCGCCGGCCAGCAGGGCCTTGGTGTCCACGGGCATCCACTCGCTGTTGATGGCGGCGCCGGCCGTGTCCTTCTGGCCACCGCGCAGGTTCAGTGCCATCACGGCGCCGGCCTTGAGCTGCTTGGGGATGGACACGCCATTGCCTGCCACGTTCAGCGCATCACCGGCCACCATGGACTTTTCGCAGTTCTGCAGGGCCGAGTAGGCCACCTTGTCCTTGGCGTTGACGGTCGTGCCTTCCATCTTGGTGAAGCCCATGCTCGCGCCCTTGAAGGCGGCGTAGCGGTGGGTTTCCAGGAAGGCGGCGGCCTTTTCCATGCCGGGGTTGATCTTGATCCACTCCACCTTGCCGTTGGCGGTGATCTTGGTGTAGCTGGCGTCGCCCGGATCGGTCTTGGCCACGGTCATGATGTCCGTGGGCTTGAGCGTGTTGGCCAGCTGCTCGATCTCGGCGCTGGTGGCCGAGCCCAGCTTGATCCAGGTCAGCGCGGCGGCGCTGCCCGATGCGGGGTCGATGGAGAAGCCTGCACCCACCTTGGCCACGTACAGCGAACCCGAGGACAGGTCCTTTTCCTTGTCGGCCACGAAGACGAAGTAGCCGCTGTTGGTGGCGTCGTCGCCCATCAGCGCCGTGCGCTGGTCGGGCATGACCTGGACCAGCTCGTGCGAGATGCGGCCCATGCAGAAATGCTTCTTGATGCTGGCCGTGCCGTCCACGTTGACCGTCACTTCGGGCATGTGGCCGTAGTGGTAGGGGTTGGCCTTGGTCTGGTCGCCATACAGGTTCTGGCTGAAGGCCTGCAACTGCGCATTGCCGGTGGCGAAGGCGTCGGGCTCGTACTCTTCGCTGGACAGATGGGTGCCCCAGGGCGACAGGCTGGCGCCGCAGGTGATCCACAGGCCGTGCACCTTGGAGGTGTCCACGTTGTGGTACTTGACCAGGCTGAGCTTGCCCGTGGTCTGGTCCTGGTCCAGCGTCAGCACGGCGATGGGCGAGGGCAGCTTGCCGTACATGTCGGTCTTGCCATCCTGCGCCCAGGTCGTGTATTCGAACTGCACCACGGCGAACACGGGCTTGCCCTTGACGCCATCCACCTTGGCATTGGGCACGGTCAGCAGCGAGGTGCCGTCGGGCGCATCGGAGAAGAAGTGGCGCTCGCTGCCGGCCACGGTGCGGTCGATGATCTTGTTGTTGTTGATGTCGTAGTAGCCGCCGGCCAGGATCTTGCCGCCCTTGCCGTCCGGCACTTCGTCGCCGGTCACGAAGAAGGGCTGGTAGCCCAGGTCGAAGCTCTGCTCGCTGTTGTCGCTGTACTGCACCTTGAGCTGCGAGGCCACGGTCATCCGGGCCATGGCCTGGGGGTTGGCCAGCGTGGGCGCGGCCATGGAGGTGAAGCTGGCCGCCACATAGTTCTTCGCGGGACCGTCATCGCCACCGCCGCAGGCGGTCAGCAGGCCGGCGGCGGACACGGCGGAGCCGAGCGGCAGCAGGGGGGCGCCGGTCAGGAATTGCAGCGCCTTGCGGCGGGAGAGCATCGTGGATTGGGACATGGGGCTTCCGTTGTGGGGTTGTCTGCATCAGCCCATCGGGGGCGGGATGGGCCGGGATGCCGCTGCGCACTCGCTGGCTATGCATCCGCACGGCATGCTAGGCAGGCACTGTGACAAAGCGATGGCATCCGTATGACACAACAGTGACTGCGTCATGTGGACGCCCGGGTGGCCGCTGGCACGACAGAGAAACGGCAAAGAAAAAGCCCCTCGAAAGGGGCCTGGTGATCTGGTGCCGTGCAGGCGTCAGCCGGACAGTCCGGGCGGCTGCGGCGGTTCGGTGCCGATGGCGTCGCTGCCATCGCTTTCATCGGGCGCCGCAAAGCAGTCACGGAAGGTGAAGACGATGGAGGTGAAGAACATGGCGGCCAGCAGCATGGCCGTGGCAATCATCAGGCCGTTGGCAATGCCGCCCAGCACCTGGGCCAGCACGGCCGAGATCAGTGCCATCACGATGCCGGCCACGATGAACACGCCCATCCAGCTCAGGCCGAAGACCACCAGTGCGCCGATGTTGCGCACGCACGCCACCAGGCTGAAGAACACGGCCTTGACCGGCGGCACGTTGTGCCAGTGCACCAGGCCCGGCGCATGCCAGAACAGCAGCGAAAGCGGCAGGTACAGGCCCATGCTCAGCCACATGGCGGCCTGGAAGTCGGGCGATTCGGCGATCTCGCGCGTCAGCGGCTCGCCGCCCAGGTAGACGTTGGCGAACTGGCCATCGTCCACCAGCATGGACAGGCCCATGATCAGCAAAAAGCCTGCCGCATACATGGCGCCCAGCGTGAGCATGGAATTCAGGCGCTGGCGCCCGGTGCGAAAGGCCACCAGCAGCAGGGCCGGCGTGGGCGCGCGCCCGTGCGAGGCTTCGGCCGCCGCCACCATCATGGCCAGCGATGTGGCCGGCAGCAGGCCCAGCGCGATCACGGGGCCGATCAGCGGCAGCACCGTGACCAGCGACATGGCCGCCATCGACAGAAAGAACAGTGCCGCCAGCGCCAGCGGCTGCTGGCGGAAGGTGCGGATGCCCTGCTGCACCCATTGCAGGCCGGTACGGGCGGGAACGATGAGAAGTTTCATGGGGTGAGGAAGTCGGGGCGCCTGGATGGGGCATGGCCTCTGGCATGGGCCGCGCCGCTGGCGCCCGAACGGGGACTGTACCCGAGGAAGCGCGGCCCGTGGACCGCAAAGCCCTCCGGCAGCCGCGTCGTGGCCGGCCTGGGACGTCAGTCCAGCGCCACGGGGCGGGCCAGGCGCTGGCGCAGCACGCGCTCGAAATGCGTGGGATCGTGGGGAACGAGCATGGAGGCCTCGCGCGGCAGGTGGAAATCCCACAGGCGGGAGATCCAAAAGCGCAGCGCGCCCGCGCGCAGCATGGGGTTGAACAGTTCTCGCTCGGCGGCGGTCAGGGGGCGCACGGACTGGTAGGCATCGATCATGGCCTTGGCCTTGGCCGCGTCATGGGCGCCTGTGGCGTGTTCGATGCACCAGTCGTTGAGGCACACCGCCAGGTCGAACAGCCAGCTGTCCACGCCTGCGAAGTAGAAATCGAAGAAGCCGGTCAGGCGCTCGCCATCGAACATCACGTTGTCGCGGAACAGGTCGGCATGCACGGGGCCGCGCGGCAGCGCCGCATAGGCGGGCGAGGCGGCCACATGGTTCTGGAAGGCCAGTTCGGAGCGCAGCAGGTCGGCGGTGGGTGCGTCGATGTGCGGGATCACCGTGGGCACGGTCTCGTTCCACCAGGGCAGGCCGCGCAGATTGGGCTGCTGGCGATCGTAGTCTCGGCCGGCCAGGTGCATGCGCGCCAGCATCTCGCCCACGGCGGCGCAGTGTGCGGGCTGGGGGGTCAGCTCGCTCCTGCCGGGAAGGCGGTTGACGATGGAGGCGGGCTTGCCGCACACGCGCAGCAGGATGTCGCCGCTGCGCGTCTCGGCCTGCGGGTCGGGCACGGGAATGCCGGCCTGCGCCAGATGCTTCATCAGGTACAGGTAGAAGGGCAGTTGCTCGGCCGTCAGGCGCTCGAACAGCGTCAGCACCCACTCGCCCTGCTCGGTGGTGAGAAAGTAGTTGGTGTTCTCTATGCCGCCCTGGATGCCGCGCAGCTCCTTGAAGGAACCCAGGGACATGCGGCGCAGCAGCTCGCGCGCATCTTTGTCGGAGACTTCGGTGAAAACGGCCATGTTTGCATTGCCGGCCAGCGCGGCTCGGCGGAAATCGTTGTCGTCAGATATGGAAAGAGGGCAGCGCCGTCAGGTGCTGCCCCCTGGGATGCCGCCGGGCCCGGGGCCCGGACAGTCCGGTGAGGATCAGAACTTCTTGAGGTTCCAGACGCGCGTGCCGTTGGTGCCGTCGCCATCGCCGCGGTTGCGGGAGGAGCGGGCGCCGTCGTTGGACTGCACCTCATAGGAGGGCATGTCGCCGACCTTGGGCTGCACGGTGATGCTTCGGGTCTGGCCGCCCACGCGCAGTTCGTCAACGCGGCTGCCTTCGTCTTCCACATGGATGCGTTCCACGCGCTGGTTGCTTCGGTCGCGGGCCTCGGGCCTGGCCGTGTCCGGCGCGGTCTGCCCGGCGGTCGCCGCCGCGGGGGCGGTGGAGGCAGCCGGGGCAGGCGTGGGGTTCTGGGCCAGCACGGGGCTGGCGGCCAGGCTCAGGAGGATGAGAAGTGGAGCGGCGCGCATGGGCTCCATTGTAGGTCTTGCGGCGGGCCCTGTCCCGCCCTGTCCCCCTGCCGGCGCGTGCACAATCGGCGCATGAGCAATTCCAAGACCCTGGTGCTGATCGACGGCTCCAGCTACCTCTACCGCGCCTACCACGCCATGCCGGATCTGCGCGCCGAGCCCGGCAACCCGGAAAGCCCCGCCACAGGCGCCATCCGCGGCATGATCAACATGCTCCAGGCGATCCGCAAGGAAGTGGCGGCCGACTACGCGGTCTGCGTGTTCGACGCCAGCGGCCCCACCTTCCGCGATGCGCTCTATCCCGAATACAAGGCGCACCGCTCGCCCATGCCCGACGATCTGCGCTCGCAGATCGAGCCCATCCACGAAGTGGTCCGCCTGATGGGCTGGCCCGTGCTGGCCATCCAGGGCGTGGAGGCCGACGACGTGATCGGCACCCTGGCCAAGACGGCCGCCGCCCAGGGCGTGAACGTGGTCATCTCCAGTGGAGACAAGGACCTGTCCCAGCTGGTGGATCCCCACATCATGGTGATGGACACCATGAGCGGCAAGCGCCGCGACGTGGCCGGCGTGACGGCCGAGTTCGGCGTGCCGCCTGCGCAGATGATCGACTACCAGGCGCTGGTCGGCGATGCCGTGGACAACGTGCCTGGCGTTGCCAAGGTCGGCCCCAAGACGGCCGTCAAGTGGCTGGCCGAGCACGGCTCGCTCGACGGCCTGATCGCTGCGGCCGACGGCATCAAGGGCGTGGCTGGCCAGAACCTGCGCGATGCCATCGCCTCGGGCCAGCTGGCACTGAGCCGCCAGCTGGTCACCATGAAGACCGACTGCGACCTGAGCGCCGAAGTGCCCACCCTGCCCGTGCTCGACGCGCTGGCGCCGCGCGAGCCCGACACCGCGCCGCTGCGCGAGTTCTATGAGCGCTACGGCTTCAAGGGGCTGGCACGCATGCTCGGCGGTGCCGCGCCCGAGCCCGATGCGCTGCAAGCCGTCAAGGCCGGCCGCAAGCCAGCGGCCAAGCCGCGTGCCGACCAGTCCACGGGCGACATGTTTGCCCAGGAGCAGGCCGAATCCGACGACGCCACCGCCGAGGCCGAGACCGCCCAGCAGCGTGCGCTGGACTACGACGTGGTGCTGACCTGGGAAGCGTTCGACCAGTGGCTGGCCAAGATCAACGCCGCCGAACTCACGGCCCTGGATACCGAAACCACCTCGCTGGACGAGATGCGTGCCGAGATCGTCGGCATCTCGCTGAGCGTGGAGCCCGGCGCCGCTGCCTACATCCCCCTGCGCCATGCCGGCCCCGACGCGCCCGAGCAACTGCCGGCCGACGAAGTGCTGCAGCGCCTCAAGCCCTGGCTGGAGGATGCGGCCCGGCCCAAGCTGGGCCAGCATGTCAAGTACGACCGCCATGTCTTCGCCAATGCCGGCATCGAGGTGCACGGCTATGTGCACGACACCATGCTGCAAAGCTATGTGCTGGAAGTGCACCGCCCGCACGGCCTGGCCAGCCTGGCGCTGCGCCACACCAACCGCACGGGCATCAGCTACGAAGACCTGTGCGGCAAGGGCGCCCACCAGATCCCCTTTGCCCAGGTGCCCGTGGACAAGGCTGCCGCCTACGCCTGCGAGGATGCGGACCAGACCCTGGACGTGCACCGCGTGCTGTGGCCGCAGCTGCAGGCGCACGACGGCCTGCGCGGCATCTACGAGCTGGAGATCGCCACCAGCGAGGCCCTGTTCCGCATAGAGCGCAACGGCGTGCTCATCGACGCCGCCACGCTGGCCAGGCAGAGCAACGATCTGGGCCAGCGCATCGTGCAGCTGGAGCAGGAGGCCTACGACATCGCGGGCCAGCCCTTCAACCTGGCCAGCCCCAAGCAGCTGGGCGAGATCTTCTTCGACAAGCTGGGCATGCCCGTGGTCAAGAAGACGGCCACCGGCGCACGCAGCACCGATGAAGAGGTGCTGGAGAAGCTGGCCGAGGACTATCCGCTGCCCGCCAAGCTGCTGGAGCACCGCAGCCTGTCCAAGCTCAAGGGCACCTATACCGACAAGCTGGCCCAGCTGGCGCTGCCGCGCACGGGCCGGGTGCACACGCACTACGCCCAGGCCGTGGCCGTGACGGGGCGCCTGTCCAGCAACGACCCCAACCTGCAGAACATCCCTATCCGCACGCCCGAAGGCCGGCGCGTGCGCGAGGCCTTCATTGCCGCGCCCGGCCATGTGATCGCCAGCGCCGACTACTCGCAGATCGAGCTGCGCATCATGGCCCACCTGTCGGGCGACGAGTCGCTGCTGCGCGCCTTCCACGAAGGCCGCGACGTGCACCGGGCCACGGCATCGGAAGTCTTCAACGTGGAGCTGGAGCAGGTCAGCAGCGAGCAGCGCCGCTATGCCAAGGTCATCAACTTCGGGCTGATCTACGGCATGAGCAGCTTTGGCCTGGCCAAGAACCTGGGCATAGAGACCAAGGCTGCCGCCGCCTACATCGACCGCTATTTCCAGCGCTATCCAGGCGTCAAGCGCTACATGGACGAGACGGTGGAATTCGCGCGCGACCACGGCTACGTGGAAACCGTCTTCGGCCGCCGCCTGTACCTGGTGGACATCAACGGCGGCAGCGGCCCGCGCAAGAAGGCGGCCGAACGGCAGGCCATCAACGCGCCCATGCAGGGCACGGCGGCCGACCTGATCAAGAAGGCCATGGTGGCGGTGCAGGCCGAGCTCGATGCCAGGCAGTCCGAGGTCCGCGTCATCATGCAGGTGCACGACGAACTGGTGTTCGAGCTGCCCGAAGGCGAGTCGGACTGGGTGCGCACCGAGATCCCGCGCCTGATGGCCGGCGTGGCCGACCTGAAGGTGCCGCTGCTCGCCGAGGTGGGCCTGGGACCCAACTGGGACAAGGCACATTGAGCTTCACGCAGGCATCGTAGACTTGGCCGGTTCTCAACCACCACCAAGGAGAGATGCATGCGTGACGATCAGCAGCAAGACCTGAAGGCCCTGGTTCCGGGGCGCAGCAGCGAAGAGGGGCCCACGCGGCGCCTGGCATTGCAGACGGCCCTGGGCCTGGGCTATGCCGCCGCGGCCACGCCGCTCATGGCGCAGACCGCCATCTCCACGCCGGCCGACGGCCTGACGGCCGGCGAGGTGCATTTCACCGTGAACGGCTTCAAGGTGCCGGCCTACCGCGCCGCACCCGCCGGCAAGAAGAATGTGCCCGTGGTGCTGGTGATCTCCGAGATCTTCGGCGTGCACGAATACATTGCCGACACCTGCCGCCGCCTGGCGCGTGCCGGCTACCTGGCCATCGCCCCCGATCTGTATGCGCGCCAGGGCGATCCCAAGACCTATACCGAGATCGCCAAGCTCATGAGCGAGCTGGTCTCCAAGGTGCCCGACGAACAGGTCATGGCCGACCTGGACGGCGCCGTGCAATGGGCGGGCACGCAGGGCGGCGATACGGCGCGCGTGGCCATCACGGGCTTTTGCTGGGGCGGGCGCATCACCTGGCTGTATGCGGCCCATGGCCCGGTCAAGGCCGGCGTGGCCTGGTACGGCCGGCTGGAAGGCGCCAAGACCGCGCTGCAGCCACGCCATCCGCTGGAGCTGGTCTCCAGCCTCAAGGCGCCGGTGCTGGGCCTGTATGGCGGGCAGGACACGGGCATTCCGCTGGAATCCGTGGAGCGCATGCGCGAGGCGCTCAAGCAGGGCTCGGCAGCGGCCAAGGCCTCGGAGTTTGTGATCTACCCGGAGGCGCCACACGCCTTCCATGCCGACTACCGGCCCAGCTACCGCGAGCAGGCTGCGCGCGACGGTTGGCAAAAAATGCTGGCCTGGTTCAATAAGCATGGGGTGACCCCCTGAGCGGCTGCGCCGCTTCCCCCTCTCTCGCTTCGCGGGAGGGGGACGACACCCTCGGTGCGGGGCGGCCCTTCCTCGGTGTCCCTGGTGTGAGGACGCGCCAGTTTTTAAGGTATTGCTGACTAGCTTTCAACTTTATTCGCGCAGGGGGGGCTTGACAGCTTCTGTAGGCTGAAACCGAGGGCACCCGACACCGTGGCCTGCTTCCTTCATGGGATCGCAGGCCACGGCTGCGATGGGGCCGGTCTTTCTGCGAGAATTCGCGGGTTTCGCCTGCAAGGGCATACGGTTGAAGCACAAATCGCTATGACATTGGTAGCAATCATTCTGGCCACCCTGGCCGCCGGTATTGGCAGCGTCTGGGTGGCCGCGTTGTTGATGGGGCTGGGAGGCAACCGCTCGCCGGGCATGATGCCGCAGCGGCTGTTGAGCCTGGCGGCGGGCGCGCTGCTGGCCACGGCCTTCATGCACCTCTTGCCCGAAGCCTTCGAGAGCGAGGCCGGCGCGCACGACCTGTTCGTCACGCTGCTGGTGGGCCTGGTGTTCTTTTTCCTGCTGTCCAAGGCCGAGCTGTGGCACCACGGGCATGAGCACGGCGCGCCGCCGGCCCATGAGCACGATCACCACGAGCATCACGATCACCAGGGCCACGCCCATGACCATTCCCATGGCCACCATCATGGCCACCGCCACGGCGGCTGGGCGGTGCTGACCGGCGACAGCGTGCACTGCTTCGGCGATGGCGTGCTGATCGCCTCCGCCTTCATGGCCGACATGCGCCTGGGGCTGATCGCGGCGGTGTCGGTGCTGGCCCACGAGGTGCCGCACCACATGGGCGACATCGTGGTGCTGCGCCAGTCCAGCTCCAACCGGCGCGTGGCCCTGATCAAGGTGTCCATGGCCGGGGCCGTGACCACGCTGGGCGGCATTGGCGGCTATTTCCTGGTCGGCCAGCTGCAGGAGCTGCTGCCGTACTTCCTGGCCGTGGCCTCCAGCAGCTTCATCTACGTGGCGCTGGCCGACCTGATTCCCCAGCTGCAAAAGCGCCTGAGCGCGCGCGAGACCGTGGCCCAGGTGGGCTGGCTGATGCTGGGCATCGTGCTGGTCACCGTGGTCAGCCGCGCGGCGCACGCGCACTGAGGGGGCGGCGTTTCAGGCTATCCCGCACCGGCCTGCACGGGCGTGCTGCCCAGCAGGTCGGCATAGTCCACGGCGTACTTGATGAAGGCCGCATGGCCGTCGATGCGCAGCTTGCGGCGCAGGTGCAGCCGGTGGGTTTCCACGGTACGCACCGAGGTGCCCATCAGCGCTGCAATCTCCTTGTTGGAGCGGCCCTCCGAGATCCACTGCAGCACGCTGGCCTCGCGCGGCGTGAGGGCGCGCCGGGGGCCGGCACCGGCGCCGTCGTCCTCGACCACGGGCTGCAGGCCGGGGCTGAAATACAGGCCGCCCGCGTAGACCCGGTCTATGGCCTCGATGAGCTGCTGCGCCGGTGCATCCTTGAGCACATAGCCGCGTGCGCCCAGTGCCACGGCGCGCCGCACGTATTCGGGGTCCTCGTGCATGGACAGCACCAGCACGCGCACCAGGGGGAACTGATCGCGGAACAGCGCGGCCAGGTCGATGCCGCTGGCGCCCGGCATGCGGATGTCGGTCACCACCAGGTCGGGCGACAGCTCGCGCGCCAGCGGCAGGGCCTGGTCCATGCTGGCGGCCTCGCCCACGACACGGATATGGTCGGTGGCCTGCAGGCGCATGGACACGCCGTCGCGCACAAGAGGGTGGTCGTCCACCAGGAGGATGCGGATCATGGGGTTCATGCAGCGGCCTGTGGGAGTTCGAATTCCGGTGAGGGAGACAGCGGCATGCCGCCGCTGCGGTAGAGCACGGCGACCAGCCGGGTGCCCCGGGCGCCCGAGCTGATGCTCAGATGGCCGCCCAGGCCCTCGATGCGCTCGCGCATGTTGCGCAGGCCGATGCCGCCCTGGCGGTCGCGCTGCACGCGGCGCATGTCGAAGCCCTGGCCGTCGTCGCTGACCTGCAGCACCACGCGGCGGCGCTGAAAGTGCAGGCTGACGTCGATGCGCGTGGCCTGCGCATGGTTTTGCGCATTCGTCACGGCCTCCTGGGCCACGCGGAACAGGGCCGTGGCGTGGCTGGGCGGCAGAAAGCGGGTCTCGCCCCGGCAGCCGAACTGCATGCGCAGGCCGTCCTCGGCCTGCATCTGCTGGCTCATCAGTGCCAGGGCCGGGGCCAGGCCCAGGTCGTCCAGCAGGGCGGGGCGCAGGCCGTGGGAGACGCGCCGTATCTCCACCAGCGCGTGGTTGAGCTGCTCCAGTCCCTGGTCCACCATGCGCTGGGCCGTGGCCGGGTCCTGTGCGGCCAGGCGCCTGAGCTGGGCCTGGGCCGTCTCCAGCAGGAACTTGGACGAGACCAGCACCTGGACCACGCCGTCATGCAGGTCGCGCGCCACGCGCGTGCGTTCTTCCTCCTGCGAATGCACCACGCGCTGGGCCAGGCGCTGCAGCTTGGTGCTGGACACGCGGTGGTCGCTGAGATTGAACGCCAGCCCCGCCACGCCGATGAGCACGATGCACAGCGCCGCAATGCCGAAGATGCGCCAGCGCGTGGCCGCGATATTGGCCTGGGCGCTTTCGTCGATCTGGCGCAGCGCCTGCTCCACATCGTCCAGGTACAGGCCCGTGCCCAGCGACCAGCCCCATTCGGGGATCGTGGCCACGTAGGCGAGCTTGGCCTCGGTACGCAGCGAGGACGGCTTTTGCCACTGGTAGCGCACCAGGCCGCCGCCGCTGCGCGCGGCATCCAGGATGATCCTGGCGGGCCCTGCGCCGCCCGGGCTGTTGGGATCGCACAGGTCCACGCCCGACAGGCCCATCTGCCGCGCATCCAGCAGCACGTTGCCGTGTTCGTCGTAGACAAAGAAGTAGCCGTCCTCGCCGAACTGCATGCGCGCCAGCGTATCCAGCGCCTGGCGCCGCTGCACGGATGGCTCCTCGCCGCTGGACTGGATGCGCGCCAGCGCCGTGGTCGCCAGCTGCACGTAGTGCCGCAGCTCGGTCTCCTTGCTGTGCAGGTAGGCGGTCTCGACCAGCTCTCGTTCCTGGCGGGCCAGCTCCAGTGTCTGGTGTTGCACGGTCACCGCGACCAGGCCCAGGGCCAGCGCGATGGCGGCAATCGACAGAAGCGCAAGTTTCAGCGGAAGTTGCATGGGAGCCTGTGTGGGGTGCACCGACGATCTTTTCCGCCCAGTGCACGGACCTTGTCAACAGGGCTTGCGCGCATGGCGCCGGGGCCCGGCAGCGGACCTTGAATGGCGGGCGTCGTATCTGCCAATGGCCTGTGCGCGCTGCATATCCACGCGCGCAGGAAAAGGAATTTGAATATCCCAAGGAAAATGCCATGGATAATATATTTCGCGCACGAAAGAATATCCCATTGACATAGGGAATCCGATATGCATTTTCTTGGTGCGTTGTCCCCTTTTTGGGGTCTTGAATAATGGTTTTGCCGTATTGTGGTGCGCCGTCCCTCATCTGTCTGACATGCCTGGCTACGGTTGAGCAGGTTCCGTGCCAAGCCGTTGTTTCAGAAGAGAGTTATCCTGCTGCGTAGCACTGCGCAAGCGGTCCTGCGTAGTGGTGCGTAGGGGAAAATTCATTATCGAATGCTCCAGATCCCTGCCTAGAATTTCTCCGTGAAATCACTGATTCGAATCATTTTGTGTCAATGATTCATGTCGCCTTCGATGACCCAATTAAATGGTGACGAAGTGTTTCCGGGGCGCCGTTGCAGTAATGCGCGGCACGGCAGTGGCAGTTTGTATTCTTGTTTCAGAAAGGCAATACCATGGATATTCGATCGAACCTGCGGCGCGTGGCGCTGGCATGCGGTGTGGCGGCGGCGGTAGCGACGCTGGCGGGCTGCGCCGCGCCCCACAAGCGCGAGGTGCTGTCCACCACGCAGATCTATCCGGCCATCGGCCCGTATTCGCAGATGGTGGCGCATGGCAACACGATCTACTTCTCGGGCGTGCTGCCGCTGAACGCGCAGGGCACGGCCATCCAGGGCACGACCATCGAGGAGCAGACGCGCGCCGTGCTGGACCACATCGGCGCCAAGCTCAAGTCCCAGGGACTGGGCTATGAGGATGTGCTGTCCACCTCGGTCTTCATGAAGGACCTCAACGAGTTCGCCGCCATGAACAAGGTCTATGGCGAGTACTTCAAGACCGGCGCCCCCGCTCGGGCCACGGTGGAGGTGGCGCGCCTGCCGCGCGATGTGAAGATCGAAATCTCGGCCATCGTCGGCCGCCGCTGACCGCTTGCGCAACGACAGGAGGACCGCATGAACGCACGACACCCCCAGATCGCGGCCGAGCAGGCCACATCCCTGACCGCCACTGCGGCCGCCGGCGAATCCGGCTATCCCGCGCGCTGGACTTCCAAGCGCCGCGACTTCCTGCGCATGCTGGGCTACGGCACCGGCGCAGCCACGCTGGGCCCGCTGCTGGCTGCCTGCGGCAGCGGCAATGCCCAGACCTCGGCCGCTGCGCTGCGCGAGCAGCTCATGCGTGACGAGGCCTTCTGGACCGACGTGCAGAGCATGTTCATCCTCAAGCCCGAGAAGACCTACATGAACATCGGCACGGCGGGCTCTATGCCCAAGCTGGTGCTCGATGTGTTCGATACCGAAAACCGCAAGAAGGCCGCCGACTCGGGCAACGGCTACAGCAACCTGCTGGACCTGCGCAAGCAGGTGGCGCCGGGCTTTGGCGTGGATGCCGACGAGCTGGCCTTCTCGGCCAACACCTCCTCGGGCATGTGCCACGCCATCCTGGGCATCGACTGGCAGCGTGGCGACGTGGTGGTGACCACCAACCACGAGCACGGCGGCGGCGACACGCCGCTGAAGATCGCCCAGGACCGCTACGGCATCGAGGTCTCGCGCATTGCGCTGCCCGTGGGCAACAACCAGACGGCCGCCACCTACGTGAACCTGTTCGACGAGCGCATCCGCGCGCTCAAGGCCCAGGGCAAGCGCGTGCGCGCCATGATGTGGTCCTCTCCCACCTACAAGACCGGCACCATGCTGCCCATTGCCGACCTGATGGGCGTGGTCAAGGCGCACGGCCTGATCAGCATCGTGGACGGCGCCCACCTGCCGGGCATGATGGCCTACAACTATGCGGAGCTGGGCATGGACTTCATGTCGGGCGCGGGCCACAAGTGGCAGTGCGGCCCGGGCTCCACGGGCATCCTCATCATCCGCAACAAGATCCGCGCCTCCAACCCGCTGCCCCTGCCCAAGTGGTACCCGGTGCACACCAGCGCCTACCCGGCGCTGGAGCGCACGACCACGGCCAAGGAGACCTACGACATCGCCGCCTCGGTCACCTCCTGCGGCAGCGTGCACACGCCCATGTTCATGGCGCTGGCCCAGGCCTGCGCGCAGTGGGACAGCATCGGCCGCAAGAAGATCGAGACCTATGACCTGACGCTGTCGTCCTACCTCAAGGAAAAGATCGTCGAGCGCTGGGGCGTGGACTCGCTGTACTCGCCCAAGGACGATCCCAAGCTGCTGTCGGCGCTGACCTGCTTCAACCCGTTCCAGAACAAGGACGACGTGATGAACGGGACCAAGTCCTCGACCTTCGTGGCGCGCATGCTCAGCGACTATCCGCAGGGCTTCGTGATCCGCAACTCCAACTTCCCCGTGATCGGCGCGGCGGCAGACCACTACGGCGTGCGCGTGTCCACGCACCTGTGGCATGACGCGCGGGACATCGATCTGCTGGTGGATGCGATGTGGGATCTGTCTAGAAAAATGTAGCCCCCTGAGGCGCTGCGCGCCTTCCCCCCGAGGGGGACGACACCCTCGCTGCGGGGCGGCGCGGCCGGCATAGGCCCTTGCTCGGTGTCCCTCGCGTTGGGCCATGCTTGTGTTGCGGGCGTGCTTTCTGACGCGGGGGGGGTCTTGGGCCGGGCTCCTTGAGCCCTGCGCCTCAGCCGGGCTGTCCTTCGTCGCGGATGGCGGCGCGGACCTGGGGGAGCTGGCGGCGCGAGACCATGAGCAGTTCGGGGATGCCGTGCAGGCGCAGGGCCCAGCCTTCGCCTTCGGTGGGGTCGTCGTGGCGTTCCAGGGCGCGCAGGGCGCTGCGGGCCACCAGCGCGTTGCGGTGCACGCGCAGCAGGTGATCGGCGTGGCGGGCCTCCAGGTCGGCCAGTGCACCGTCGAGGATGTAGCTGCGGCCCACGGTGCGCACGGTCACGTATTTCTGTTCGGCCTTGAGGTAGAGCACCTCCGACAGGGGCAGGCGCACGGTGGCGCCCCGGTCCTGTATCAGCAGCACGGGGCCGCCGTCGCGTTCGGCCGTCTGGTGCGCGGCCGTGCGCGCGGCCTTGGCCAGGGCCTGCTGCAGGCGTTCGCGGCGCACGGGCTTGGTCAGGTAGTCGGCAGCATCCAGGTCGAAGGCCTCGACCGCGTGGCCGGCATGGGCGGTGACGAAGACCACGGCAGGCGGCAGCGGCAGGCGGCGCAGCATATGGGCCAGGGCCAGGCCGTCCTGGCCGGGCATGTGGATGTCCAGCAGTGCCAGCTCCACGGGGCGCGGGCCCGGCGCCTGCAGCACGGCCATGGCCTGGCGGGCGTCCGCCGCCTCGCTGACCTGGTGCGGGCCGCTGCCCGTGCATGCCTGCACGTCGGCCAGCAGGGTGCGCAGCCGCGCGCGGGCCAGGGCTTCGTCGTCAACGATCAGGATGTGCATGGTGCTTCTTCTTCGATAAAGCCTTCGTGGGTTGGCTGGCAGGCGGTGCCAGCGGCAGGCTGATGCGCACCACGAAATGCCCGTTGAGCGTGCGCGCCGTGAGGTGGGCCTGCAGGTCGTGCAGCAGCGACAGCCGGGCGCGCACATTGGCCAGCGCAATGCCGTTGCCGCGCGTGCCGGCTGCGCTGGCGGAATCGATCTCGGAGGGCAGGGTGTTGGTGATGCGCACCTCCACCAGATCGCCACGGCGCTCGGTGCGCACCTGCAGCTTGCCGCCGCGTGCGCTGGGCTCCACGCCATGGCGTATGGCGTTTTCCACCAGCGGCTGCAGCAGCAGCGGCGGCAGAAGGGCGCCGTGGGCGGCAGGGTCCAGTTGCCAGCGCACCTGCAGCCGTTCGCCAAAGCGCACCTGCTCGATGGCCAGGTAGCGCTGGGCCAGCTCGATCTCCTCGGCCAGCGTGGTCGTGCTGTGCGGCTCGGCCAGCGCATAGCGGAACAGGTCGCTGAGGTCCTCCAGCAGGGCCTCGGCCTTGGCGGGCTCGGCGCGCACCAGGGCGATGGCGCTGTTGAGCGTGTTGAACAGGAAATGCGGGCGTATGCGCGACTGCAGCTCGGCCAGCCGCGCCTGCGTGTCGGCGGGTGCGTGGCCGCGTGCGCGCAGCACCAGGGCTGCGACCAGCAGGGCTGCCAGCAGTCCGCCGGACACGGCGCTGGCCAGCCAGGGGGCGCTGGTGCCGCCGGCCAGGTGCAGCATGGCGCAGGCATACAGCCCGGCCGCCATGCCCAGCAGCACACCGGCCGCGTACTGGCCGTAGGCGGGCAGCCGCTGCAGCGGGTGCTTGAGCAGGCAGGCGGCCACCAGCCAGACCAGCGTGCCGGGCAGGCAGGCGCCGGTCAGCAGGGCCATGCCCTGCAGCCACTGCAGGGGCGAGTCGGCGCCGAACATCGAAGCCGTTGCCACCACGGCCTGCACAAACAGCACGGCGCGCAGCACCACGCCTACGTTGCAGGCGTCAAAGACCAGCGCCGCGGGCAGGGGCGGGGGGGCAGTGGTGGGGGTCGACTGGGTCGGCAAGGGGCGGCAGGTAGTGTTTCGGCGGGTGGGGTTCGCGCCGCATGCCCGGATTATGGTCATGCCGGGCGGGCCTGCACAGCGGTCACACCGCCCATGCACACCCATGCACGCCCATGCAGGCCCGTGTAGGCCCCTGCACGGGCGTGGCGCCGCCCAGGTCGATAGAATCTTCGCTTCCTGCCTGCGCCGGGGGGCGATGCCGCCCGCCGCCTGCGCTGCCTGCACAGCCCCATCGAAGATCGCGTCCTCACATGTCTGCCAATCAACCAACGTCCGCCTCGCACAACCAGCTCGATACCAAGGCCCAGGCCTGGTCCGCTCTCTTCGAAGAGCCGATGAGCGATCTGGTCAAGCGCTATACCTCCAGCGTGTTCTTCGACAAGCGCCTGTGGCAGGCCGACATCACGGGCAGCTTGGCGCATGCCGAGATGCTGGCGGCCCAGGGCATCATCGCCGCCGCCGACCATGAAGCCATCCGCAAGGGCATGGCGCAGATCACGCAGGAAATCGAATCCGGCCAGTTCGAGTGGAAGCTCGACCTGGAAGACGTGCACCTGAACATCGAGGCCCGCCTGACCCAGCTGGTCGGCGACGCCGGCAAGCGCCTGCACACGGGCCGCAGCCGCAATGACCAGGTGGCCACCGACGTGCGCCTGTGGCTGCGCGGCGAGATCGACCTGATCGAAGGACTGCTGGGCGAGCTGCAGCTGTCCCTGGTCGAAGTGGCCGAGAAGAACGTGGACGTGATCCTGCCCGGCTTCACCCACCTGCAGGTGGCCCAGCCCGTGAGCTTTGCCCACCACCTGCTGGCCTATGTGGAAATGTTCAAGCGCGATGCCGAGCGCATGCTGGACCTGCGCCGCCGCGTCAACGTGCTGCCGCTGGGCAGTGCCGCCCTGGCCGGCACCACCTACCCGCTGGACCGCGAGCGCGTGGCCCGCACGCTGGGCATGGAAGGCGTCTGCCAGAACTCGCTGGACGGCGTCAGCGACCGCGACTTCGCCATCGAATTCACCTCGGCCGCCAGCCTGTGCATGGTGCACGTGAGCCGCCTGTCCGAAGAGCTGATCATCTGGATGAGCCAGAACTTCGGCTTCATCCGCATCGCCGACCGCTTCACCACCGGCTCGTCGATCATGCCGCAGAAGAAGAACCCCGACGTGCCCGAGCTGGCACGCGGCAAGACCGGCCGCGTGGTCGGCCACCTGATGGGCCTGATCACCCTGATGAAGGGCCAGCCCCTGGCCTACAACAAGGACAACCAGGAAGACAAGGAGCCGCTGTTCGACACGGTGGACACCCTGAAGGACACGCTGCGCATCTTCGCCGAGATGATCGGCGGCCAGGCCGACCCGGCCACGGGCGGCAAGAAGGGCGGCATCACCGTCAACGCCGAAGCCATGCGCGCCGCCGCGCTCAAGGGCTACGCCACGGCCACCGACCTGGCCGACTACCTGGTCAAGAAGGGCCTGCCCTTCCGCGACGCGCACGAGACCGTGGCCCATGCCGTCAAGCTGGCCTCGCAAAAGGGCGTGGACCTGACCGAGCTGCCGCTGGCCGAACTGCAGGCCTTCAATCCCGGCATCGAGGCCGATGTCTTCGAGGCACTCAGCCTGGAAGGCTCGCTCAATGCGCGCAACACCCTGGGCGGCACGGCGCCGGCCCAGGTGCGCAAGCAGCTGGCAGGCCACCAGGCGCGCTTGAACGCACGCCTGAACGCGCGCCTGGGCTGATCCCCCCGTTCGCCGGAGCCACGCCATGACATCCTCCCGCCGCCAACTGCTGACGGGGGCGCTGCGCGCCGCCGGCGCAGTGACCGCCGTTGCCGCCTCGTCCGCCCTGGCCCCGCTGGCCTGGGCCCAGCCGGGGCAGGCCATTCGCATCCTCGTGGGCTTTCCGCCGGGCGGCGGCACGGATGCCATCGCACGCCTGCTGGCCGACCGGCTCAAGGACGTGCTGGGCACCACGGTGCTGGTGGACAACCGCCCCGGCGCGGGCGGGCAGATCGCGGCGCAGCAGCTCAAGGCGGCTGCGGCCGATGGCCACACGCTGTTCCTCACGCATGACCACACCATCTCCATCCTGCCCCAGGTGGTGAAGAAGCCGGGCTTCGACCCGGCCCATGACTTCGTTCCCGTGGCCGGCTTTGCCACCTTCGTGAACGCGCTGGCGGTCTCCGCCAGCACGCCGGCGCGCAACCTCGCCGAGTATGTGGAGTGGGTGCGCCAGGGCGCAAAGCGCGGCAGCATCGGCATACCCGCGCCCGCGTCCACGCCGGAATTCCTGGTCAGGCTGCTGGGCGAGCACTACAGGCTGGACCTGGTGGCCGCGCCCTACCGGGGCAGCGCGCCCATGCTGGCCGACATGCTGGGCAACCAGATCCCGGCCGGCATCGCCTCGGTGCAGGACTTCATGGAAAACCACAAGGCCGGCAAGCTGCGCGTGATCGGCGTGCTGGGCACGCGCCGCCAGGCCACCATGCCCGAAGTGCCCACGCTGGCCGAGCAGGGCGTCAAGGGCTTCGAGGACACGCCCTACTACGGCATCTACGCGCCGCGCGGCACGCCCCAGGCCTTCATCGACCGCTTCTCCGCCGCCGTGGCCACCGTGCTCAAGCAGCCCGATGTGCACGAGCAGCTCACCGCCCTGGGCCTGACCGTGGGCCACATGCCGCCCGCGCAACTGGCCGAGCGCGAGCAGGCCTATACCCAGGTCTGGAAACGCATCATCCAGACCAGCGGCTTCCAGCCGCAGTAAGACAGGCGGACTGCGGGGCGACAGCCTCCGCAACCGGCAAGCGCTGTGTTTTGGTACGGCCATCGCCGGAGCTGACGGTGCAGTGGGTGGCGCGAATCCTTGTGATCAGACATATATGACGCCCTTGTGCGCCGATGTCTTACAGATGGATACACCGCAGACCCGGTTCCGGGCACCCGCAGCAGGGCCTGCAGCGGATGCGGCCCGGTATCATCCCGCGCAGTGGTTTTCAGCCGCAGCGGATGCGGCCCTGCATTCGGCGCATGCGGGCGGCGGGCATCTGCCTCGTTGCAGCCCTTGCCGCCGAGCCCTGCCGCAGCGCAGGGCTTTTCATTTGCAGCCTGTGCACCGTGCACCGTGCACGGCGCGCGCCGCAGCGCTGAAAGCCTGCTCATTCCAAGAAAACACCGGGCCATCTGAGCCCGACAGAAGGGATTGCCATGGGGGTGCTTCGCACGACAGCGATCAAGGGGTTCCAGAGTCCGCCGGCGCACGGCCGGGCCTGGGGCCGGTGGGGTTTGGGCCTGCTGCTGGGATCGGCGGCGCTGGCGGCGCAGGCCGTGGGCGTGCGCCAGTTCAGCCCGCAGGGAGAGGTGGCCAAGGTCGAGCAGGTGGTGGTGCAGTTCGATGGCACGGCCGTGCGCTTTGGCGACCCCAAGGCGGCCGCGCCGGTCACGCTCAGCTGCAGCGATGCGGCGGCCACCCAGGGCACGGGCCGCTGGAACAGCGACCGCGAATGGGTGTTCGACTTCAAGCAGGCCCTGCCGCCCGGCGTGCGCTGCACGGCCCAGCTCGTGGCCGGCTACAAGTCGCCTGCGGGCACGGCCGTGACGGGCGCTGCCAGCTACCAGTTCCAGACCGGCGGCCCGGCCGTGCTGGACATGGCACCCGACACCTATGAACAGATCGACGAGGAGCAGTACTTCGCGCTGCGCCTGTCGGGCCCGGCCACCGTGCAAAGCCTGCAGCAGCACATGTGGTGCACGGCCGAAGGCGTGGGCGAGCGCATTCCCGTGCGCCTGATCGAAGGCAAGGAGCGCGACGAGCTGCTCAAGCACCGCGGCTGGGACAAGGCCGCTGCCAAGAACCCGCTGCAGTACGCCACGCTGGCCTGCAACCGCCGCCTGACGGCGGGCACGACCATGAAGCTGGTCTTCGGCGCCGGCATTGCCACGCCCAACGGCGTGGCCAGCCGCCAGGACAAGCGCTTCGAGTACCGCGTGCGCGAGCCCTTCGCCGCCGAGTTCAGCTGCGAGCGCGAGAACGCCCAGGCCGCCTGCCTGCCGATCCGTCCCATGCGCCTGCGCTTCAATGCCCCCGTGCCGCGCAAGCTGGCCGAGGGCATCCGCCTGAGCAGCGGCGCCTCCAAGGTGGCGCCCGTGATCGACAGCGAATACGGCGAAAAGCTCAGCGAGGATTCGCTGGTGCAGAACCTGAGCTTCCCGGCCACCATGCAGGCCCAGGCGCGCTACACGGTGGAGCTGCCTCCGCAGTTCAAGGACGCGGCAGGCCGCAGCCTGAGCAATGCCGACATGTTCCCGCTGCAGGTGGCCACGGGCGCGCTGCCGCCGCTGGCCAAGTTCGCGGCCTCGCCCTTCGGCATCGTCGAGCGCTACGCCGAAGGCCCGGACGGCCCGGCCCTGCTGCCCGTGACGCTGCGCAATGTGGAGTCCGAGCTGGCCACCAAGTCCCTGGACGCCAGCCGCGTGAGCACCAAGCAGCCCGGCAGCGATGCCGAGATCATCGCCTGGATGCGCCGCGTGGCCGACTACGAGTCCTCCGACATGGACCGCAAGCGCGCCTCGCGCGACATCAAGGGCCCGCTGCCGCCCGTGATCGACAACGAAAACCGCGACTATGTGCAGACGCGCATGCTGTCGCTGCTGGCCGGCCAGGGCGACGTCAAGACGCTGGAGCTGCCCAAGCCCGCCAAGGGCGATCCGCGCCCGTTCGAGGTGGTGGGCATTCCGCTCACGCCGGGCTTTCATGTGGTCGAGATCGCCTCGCCGCTGCTGGGGCAGTCGCTGCTCGACGAGCGCTACGGCTCGGCGCGCAGCATGTATGTGCGCACCTCGGCCCTGGTGACCAACCTGTCCGTGCACTTCAAGCTTGGCCGCGAGAACGCGGCCGCCTGGGTGACCACGCTGGACAAGGGCCAGGCCGTGGCCAATGCCAGGGTCCAGGTCTCCGACTGCAATGGCAAGGTGCTGACCTCGGCCACCACCGACGCCAGCGGCGTGGCCCGCCTGGACGGCCTGTCGCCCGAGCCGCCCCAGTGCACGGGCGGTGTCGGCTACCGCTCGCCGGCCTACTTCGTCAGCGCGCGCGCCCAGGGCAAGGACGGCCAGCAGGAGCTGGCCTTCACCTGGAGCGACTGGCAGCGCGGCATCGAGTCCTGGCGCTTCAACGTGCCCACCAGCCGCAGCGCCCAGCGCGACGAAGTGGCCCACACCATCTTCGACCGCACGCTGCTGCGCGCCGGCGAGACCGTGTCCATGAAGCACCTGATGCGCACCCAGACCGGCATCGGCCAGGGGCAGGGCGGCTTTGCGCTGCCCGAGCAGCGGCCCACGCAACTGGTCATCACCCATGAAGGCAGCGGCCAGCAGTACACGCAGCCGCTGCAGTGGCGTTCCACGGGCACGGGCGGCCTGAGTGCGGAAAACAGCTTCTCCGTGCCCAAGGGCGCCAAGCTGGGTTCGTATTCGGTGGAGCTGCGCGGCGAGGGCAACGGCTCGCGCGGGCGCAACAACCGCTTCGGCACGGGCAGCTTCCGTGTCGAGGAATTCCGCCTGCCCGTGCTCGAAGGCCGTGTGGGCCCCGAGGGCAAGCAGGCCCTGGTCGGCGTCTCCAGCCTGCCGGTGCAGGTGCAGGTGAACTACGTCTCCGGCGGCCCGGCCGCCAATTTGCCGGTGCGTGTGTCCGCCCTGGTGCGCTCCACCTGGATGGACCGCAGCGACTGGCAGGGCTTCAGCTTCTCGGCACCGCGCAGCGCCCAGGACACGGGCCAGAGCGATGACGAGGAGGCCACGGCCTCCCAGGACAGCAAGGTGGTGGCCGACAAGCTGCCCGTGACACTGGACCGTGAAGGACTGGGCAAGCTCAAGATCGAGAACCTGCCCAAGCTGCGCGAGCCGCGCGAGCTGCTGATCGAGGCCACCTATGCCGACCCCAATGGCGAGGTGCAGACCCTGCGCAGCACGCAGATGCTGTGGCCCGCGGCCATCGTGGCCGGCGTGCGCGCCGAAAGCTGGATCACCACGGGCCGCAAGCTGCAGTTCCAGGCGCTGGCGCTGGGGGTGGACGGCAAGCCCCAGGCCGGCGTCCCGGTCAAGGTGGAGGCCATCTCCCGCGTCACCACCAGCAGCCGCAAGCGCCTGGTGGGGGGCTTTTACAGCTACGACAACCAGACCGCGCTCCAATCCATGGGCACGGTGTGCACGGGCAACAGCGATGCCCAGGGCATGGTGCAGTGCGAGGCCCAGCTGTCGCAGCCCGGCGAGGTCGAGCTGATCGTCACCGCCTCCGACAAGGACGGCCGGCCCGCCCAGGCCGCCTCCAGCGTCTGGGTCACGCGCCAGGGCGAGCTGTGGTTCGGCGGCGAGGACCATGACCGCATGGACGTGCTGCCCGAAAAGCGCAGCTACGAGCCCGGCGAGACCGCGCGCTTCCAGGTGCGCATGCCCTTCCGCTATGCGACGGCCCTGGTCGCCGTGGAGCGCGAAGGCATCGTCAGCACCCAGGTCATGCAGCTCAATGGCCAGAACCCCACCGTGGAGCTGAAGGTCCAGCCCGACTGGGGGCCCAACGTCTACGTGAGCGTGCTGGCCCTGCGCGGGCGGCTGCGCGAGGTGCCCTGGTACAGCTTCTTCACCTGGGGCTTCAAGGCGCCGCGCGAATGGTGGAATGCCTTCTGGCACGAGGGCAAGGAATACATCGCGCCCACGGCCCTGGTCGATCTGTCCAAGCCCGCCTACCGCCTGGGCATGGCCGAGATCCGCGTGGGCACCAAGGCCCATCGCATCGACGTCAAGGTCACGGCCGACCAGGCCAGCTACCAGGTGCGCGGCACCGCCAAGGTCACCATCAGCGCCACGCTGCCCGACGGCAAGCCCGCCGCTGGCGCCGAGGTGGCCCTGGCGGTCGTGGACCAGGCCCTGCTGGAGCTCATGCCCAACACCAGCTGGCAGCTGGCCGACGCCATGCTGCGCCGCCGCGAGTGGGGCGTGCAGACCTCGACCGCGCAGATGGAGGTGATCGGCAGGCGCCACTACGGCCGCAAGGCCGTGGCCGCTGGCGGCGGCGGTGGCCGCAGCCAGACGCGCGAGCTGTTCGAGACGCTGCTGCTGTGGAATCCGAGCGTGGTGTTGGACGCCCAGGGCAAGGCCCAGGTCAGCGTGCCGCTCAACGACTCGCTGACCACCTTCCAGGTGGTGGCGGTGGCCGACCATGGCGTGTCGATGTTCGGCACGGGCCAGGCGCCCATCCGCACGGCCCAGGACCTGCAGATCATCAGCGGCCTGCCGCCGCTGGTGCGCGAGGAGGACCAGTTCCGTGCCATGGTCACGCTGCGCAACACCTCGGCCAAGGCCATGAAGGTGCAGGTCACGCCGCGCGCCACGCTGCTGGAGCTGGCAGCGCAGACCGTGGAGATTCCCGCGGGCGAGGCGCGCGAGGTGGGCTGGAACGTCACCGCCCCGGCCCAGCTGGGCCAGACCCGCGCCGAGTCGCTGATCTGGGAGATCGAGGCCCGTGACACCGCAGGTGGCGACAAGCCCGCCAGCGACAGGCTGAAAGTCAGCCAGCGCATCATCCCGGCCGTGCCGCTGACGGTGCAGCAGGGCACGCTGATGCAGGTCGATGGCAGCATCAACCTGCCCGTGCAGCTGCCGGCCGACGCGCTGGCCGGCCGCGGCGGCCTGCGCATGTCGCTGGCGCCCAAGCTGGCCGAAGGCCTGCCGGGCGTGCGCGACTGGTGGGCGCGCTATCCCTACAGCTGCCTGGAGCAGGTCACCAGCAAGGCCGTGGGCATGAGCGACGCCACGCTGTGGCAGTCCACCATGGGCCAGCTGCCCAGCTACCTGGACAGCGACGGCCTGGCCAGCTACTTCCCGCTGGCAGGCGACGGGTCGGGCCGTGCGGCCCGCGGCAGCGATACGCTGACGGCCCACCTGCTCAACCTCTCGGCACTGGCACAGGGCGTGGACAAGCGCTTCGTGCTGCCGGCGGCCGAGCGCGAGCGCATGGAAAACGGCCTGATCGCCTTCGTCGAAGGCCGCATCCAGCGCAGCTTCTGGAGCCCGCGCAAGGACCTGGACATGCGCAAGCTGGCCGCCATCCAGGCGCTGGCGCTGACGGGCCGCGCCAATCCGCGCATGCTCGACAGCATCACCATCGCGCCCAACGACTGGCCCACGCATGCCGTCATCGACTGGGTGGCCCTGCTCAAGCACATGCGCGAGCTGCCCCAGCGCGAACAGCAGCTGGCCCAGGCCCAGCAGATCCTGCGCGCCCGCCTGAGCTACCAAGGCACGCGCGTGGCCTTCAGCAACGAGCAGGACGACCAGTGGTGGTGGCTGATGCAGGGCCCCGAGGTCAACCTGGCCCGCCTGATGCTGGTCAACATGGACGACCCGACGTGGAAGGAAGAGCTGCCGCGCCTGGCCAACGGCTTCATCTCGCGCCAGAGCAACGGTGCCTGGGGCACGACCACGGCCAACCTGTGGGGGGCGCTGGCACTGCAGCGCTTCTCGCAGCAGTTCGAGGCCACGCCCGTGACGGGCGCCACCCAGGCGGCTTTGGGCGCGTCCCAGGCCCGCGTGGAGTGGAGCCAGGTCACGCGCATGCGCGCCAGCGACAGCGAGGGCGCGGCGCACCAGGCGTCCAGCTTCGGCGCGACCACGGTGGTCGGCGGCCTGCGCAACAACACCATGTTCCTGCCCTGGAGCGCGGTGGGCGAGGCCCGCAAGGGCCAGCTTACGGTGACCCAGCAGGGCACGGGCAAGCCCTGGCTCACGCTGCAGTCTGTGGCGGCCGTGCAGTTGAAGGCGCCATTCAGCGCCGGCTACACCGTCACGCGCACGGTCAAGCCCGTGGAGCAGGCCGACAAGAGCCTGCCCGCAGGCCAGTACTCGCGCGGCGACGTGCTGCGCGTCACGCTGGAGGTGCAGGCCCGCACCGACATGACCTGGGTGGCCATCACCGACCCCGTGCCCACGGGCGCCACCATCCTGGGCGGCGGCCTGGGGCGCGACTCGGAGATCGCCTCGGGCGGCGAGCGCGCAGAAGGCGCGGGCTGGCTGGCTTATGAAGAGCGCAGCTTCGAGGCCTACCGCGCCTACTACCAGTACCTGCCCAAGGGCAATACGCGCGTGGAGTACACCGTGCGGCTGAACAATGCCGGCGACTTCGCGCTGCCGCCCACGCGGGTGGAGGCACTGTATGCGCCCGAGATGTTCGGCGAGGTTCCCAACGCCCGCATCAAGGTGGGCGACAAGCGCTGATGCAGCGTTGATGGCGCCATGACAAGGGGGCGGCCCTGCGGCCTATGATGGCTGCAGGACCGCCCCCTTTTTTCATCACCCTCCGCTCCATGGCACAAGTCATCCTCTCCCCGGTTCCCGCGGGCAGCGCCCTGCAGGACCGCCTCAAGACCGCCTATTTCCACGACAGCTACCAGCTGCAATTGCCGGACGACGGCAGCAGCCCCATGGCGCTGTACCTGCGCTGCGTGGGCCGCACGCCGGGCTGGATCGACTTTCTGATGCGCCTGCGCAACCGCGTGGTGGCGCCCTTCGGCATCAAGGACCTGGGCACGCTCAGCGGCGTCGATGCGCAGCGCCAGCCATCGAGCTACCGCGTGGGCGACCGCGCCGGCATCTTCCGCATCCATGCGCTGAGCGATGGCGAGGTGGTGCTGGGCGACAGCGACCGGCACCTGGACGTGCAGGTCTCCCTCATGCGGCTGCCCGGCCCCGAGGGCGCGCCGTCCGCCACCTTCACCGCCGCCATGTCCACCGTGGTCCATGTGCACAATGCCCTGGGCCGCATCTACATGCTGGGCGTGGCGCCGGCCCACCGCGTCATCGCCCCGGCCGTGGTGGCCAGGCTGGCCGGCTGACCTGGCCTGAAGGCATCACGTCAGCAAAACGGAAGCCTTCAGGGCCTGCGTCCGACGCGGGCAGACGCGAAGAGTCACGATACTTGCGGCCTTTGCCCGGCGGACATACCCCGAGCAGGGAACGCGGCCCGCCCCACAAGGGCAAGGCTGCCACCATTGCGAATCGGTTCCCGGGCACACCATTGATCACAAGAGAGAGAGGGTCTATGCCAGACATGAACACCGATCCCCGCACGGCGCCACCGGCAGCTCCGCCACCGGATGCGCCGCAGGCGGCCACGCCATCGCCTGCAGAGCCTGCACCGCGCATCACGTTCTCGGGCCCCGTCGTCATTCCTTCCCTGCTGGTGCTGGGCATGCTGCTGCTGTACTGCGGCTTCATGCCCGACAGTGCCGACCGGCTGTTCTCCAGCGCCCAGGCCTGGGTGGTGGGGCACATGGACTGGTTCTATGCCGTCTCGGTCACGCTGTTCCTGGTCTTTCTGATCTTCGTCGCGTCCAGCCGCTTCGGCGACATCCGCCTGGGTCCCGATGATGCGGAGCCCGAGTTCAGCTTCATCTCCTGGACCGCCATGCTGTTCGCCGCCGGCATGGGCATCGGCCTGATGTACTTCGGCGTGGGCGAGCCGCTGCAGCACTTCCTCAAGCCGCCCACGGCCGTGCCTTCCACGCCGGCCGCCGCACGCGAGGCCCTGCAGTCCACCTTCTTCCACTGGGGCTTCCATGCCTGGGCCGTCTACGGGACCATGGGCCTGGTGCTGGCCTACTTCGGCTTTCGCTACAACCTGCCGCTGACCATGCGCTCGGGCCTGTACCCGCTGCTGGGCAAGCGCATCAACGGCCCCATCGGCCACAGCGTGGATGCCTTCGCGCTGGTGGGCACCATCGCGGGTATCGCCACCACGCTGGGCTACGGCGCGCTGCAGCTGGCCGCCGGCCTGCACACCCTCACGGGCTGGGACACCTCTGCGGCGGCTTTCCGCATCGCGGTCATCGTCATCGTGGTCTGCCTGGCCGGGCTGTCGGCCGTCTCGGGCCTGGACAAAGGGGTGCGGCGCCTGAGCGAGTTCAACCTCATGCTGGCCTTCATCCTGCTGGCCTTCGTCATCGTCGCCGGGCCCACGGTCTTCCTGTTCGAGGCGCTGAGCGAGAACATCGGCAACTACGTGTCTGGCCTGGTGCAGCTGTCGTTCCGCACCTTTGCCTACGAGCCGCCCAGCCAGGAAGGCTGGTTCGGCGGCTGGACCATCCTCTACTGGGCCTGGTGGATCTCCTGGTCGCCCTTCGTGGGCATGTTCATCGCACGCATCTCGCGCGGGCGCACCATCCGCCAGTTCGTGACCGGCGTGCTGCTGGTGCCCACGGCCTTCAACCTGCTGTGGATGACGGCCTTCGGCAACAGCGCCATCTGGATAGACACCCACGTGGCCATGGGCGCGTTGGGGCAGACGGCCTCGAACGTGGATGCGCTGCTGTTCCGCTTCTTCGAGTACCTGCCCTGGTTCAAGCCCGTGGCCTGGCTCACCATCGTGCTCATCGCGGTGTTCTTCGTCACCTCGGCGGACTCCGGGGCCTTCGTGGTGGACAACATCGCCTCGCGCGGCCATGCGCGTTCGCCGGTCTGGCAGCGGCTGTTCTGGGCTGCCGTGCTGGGCGCGACGGCCATGGTGCTGATGCTGGCCGGCGGCCTGAAGGCACTGCAGGCCATGACCCTGGTGGCGGCCCTGCCGGTGGCCGTCATCATGCTGGCGCTGTGCTACGGGCTGTGGCGCGGCCTGCTGGCCGACCGCGCGCACTTCTCGCCCGACCTGGCTCCGGCCACCAGCTTCTGGAGCGGCCAGCACTGGCGCAAGCGCCTGGAGCAGATCGTGCACCAGCCCTCGCGCGCCGATGTGCGCAGGTTCCTGGCCGGCGTGGTGCTGCCCGCCATGAACGAGGTGGCAGCCGAAATGCACAAGCGCGGCGTCGAGGCGGTGGTCACCGAGGACCTGGACGGCGAGGGCGCCGTGCGCCTGACCGTGCCCGATCCCTCGCTGCGCGACTTCGTCTACGGCGTACGCGCCACGCGCCGCACGGTGCCCACCTTCCTGGTGAGCGAGGCGGCTAACGAGCAGGAGCGCCGCCATGTCTACGAGCCCATCACGTTCTTCGAGGACGGACGCCTGGGTCACGACATCCAGTACCTGCGCAGCGAGGAAGTCATCGCCGACATCCTGCGCCACTACGAGCGCTACCTGTCGCTGAGCGCCGACCAGCGCACGCATCTGCTGAACCGGGCGCCGGGCCACAGCTGAGCCGTGCCTGGCAGCGCCACCGTCGCGGCACCCCGGGCCTTTGGGTAAACACCGGGGTGCCAGCCGGCGGCCGCCTGCGGATACTGGGCGCTGCCATGCAGCTCGAATACTCCACCCATTCGCAGGAGCCACGCCATCGTTTCGACTACTGGCACGAGGTGGTCTGCCGCCACTGCATCCCGGCCGACAGCCACCGCGCGCAGGGGGATGGTGCCGGTCCCGGCGGCTTCGGGGCCACGCTGTCCGTGCGGTCCCTGGGACTGCTGGAGATCAGTGCCATGTCGGCGCCCAGCCACCGCTGGGTGCGCAACGCAGCCCACCTGCGCCTGCATGCCCGCGACGAGCTGTGGCTGGGCTATCTGCTCCAGGGCCAGGCCGAGGTGCGCCAGGGCGGGCAAGTGGCCCGGCTGAGTGCGGGCAATCTGGTGCTTTATGACGCTGCGCAGCCTTTCGAATTCTCGGTGGCGCCCCGCGATATCCTGCTGATGCGCATTCCGCGCAGCGAATTGTTGAATCGCTTTGCCCGTGCACCCTTGCACGCGGGACGGGCGCTGCATGGCCATGCCCCGGCCGTGGCGCCGCTGCGGGCCATGCTCGGCGAGGCCATGGCCATGCCGCCTGCGCCGCACGGTGATGCCTTGGCGCAGCGCTTTGGCATGGCGCTGCTCGACGTGCTGGCCCTGGCGCTGGAGATGCAGGAAATGGCCGTGCAGCCCCGCGCGGAAAGGGACCTGCATGGCCGCATCCAGGCGTTCATCCAGGACAACCTGGGCTCGCCCGAGCTGTCGCTGCAATGGCTGGCGCAGCAGCACAACGTCTCGCCCCGTACCGTGACGCGGGCCTTTGCGCGGCACAACCAGACGCCCATGGGCCTGGTATGGCAGCTGCGGTTGCAGGCCAGCCGCCAGGCCCTGATGCAGGGGCGCTGCTCCAGCGTGACCGAGGCGGCCTTCGCGCATGGGTTCTCCGATGCGGCGCACTTCAGCCGAGCCTTTCGCAAGGCGTTCGGCTGCACGCCCCGCAGCCTGCTGGCCGCCTGAGCAAGGTCGCTGACCCTCCCGAACAAGCGTGGGTGCCGCCGGCTCCCTAGCATGGGGCTGCCGCGCGTCCCGTGCGGCTTTTCCAGTGCAACAACGGTGGCGCCCCGGAGCCGGGCGCCGGGAGACATGCCATGAACGACAGCGAACTGCACCATCTCGAACTGCTGGAGGTGGGGCGCGAGATCCAGTCCCGCCGCATTTCGTCGGAAGAGGTGACCCGCCACATGCTGGCGCGCATCGAGGCCGTGGACGCGCGGCTGCACAGCTACGTGACGGTGATGGCGCAGCAGGCGCTGGAGGACGCCCGCCGCGCCGACGCCGAGATCGCGCAGGGCCGCCGCCGCGGTGCGCTGCACGGCGTGCCGCTGGCGCTCAAGGACCTGCTGTGGACCCGGGGCGTCCCCACCACGCATGGAATGACGCTGCACCGCGACCATCGCCCCACGGAAGATGCCACCGTGGTGCGCAGGCTGCGCGAGGCCGGCGCCGTCATCCTGGGCAAGCTGCAGCAGACTGAAGGCGCCTTCGCCGACCACCATCCCGAGATCACTGCCCCCGTCAACCCCTGGGGCGCCCAGCTATGGCCCGGGGCCTCGTCCAGCGGCTCGGGCGTGGCCACGGCGGCGGGGCTGTGCTTCGGATCGCTGGGCACGGACACCGGGGGCTCCATCCGCTTTCCATCGGCCGCCAACGGCATCACGGGGCTCAAGCCCACCTGGGGCAGGGTGAGCCGCCACGGCGCCTTCGAATTGGCCGCGTCCCTGGACCACATAGGCCCGATGGCGCGCAGTGCCGCCGATGCCGCAGCCATGCTCGCGGCCATCGCCGGGGCGGACCCGCTGGACCCTACGGCCAGCCAGTGCAGCGTGCCCGACTATCTGGCCATGATGACGCGCGGATTCTCCGGCTTGCGCCTGGGCATGGACCGGCAATGGGCACTGGACGGCGTGGATGCCCCTTCCCGCCAGGCGGTGGAGCAGGCCCTGGCGGTGGCGCAGCGCCTGGGGGCCAGCGTGCAGGAAGTCCGCTTTCCCGATGCCACCCAGGCGGTGGAGGACTGGCCGGCGCTGTGCGCGGTGGAGACCGCCGTGGCGCACGGCGCCACGTTCCCTGCACGGCGCGAGGCCTATGGCCCCGGGCTCGCCGGGCTGATCGACCTGGGGCTGGGCCTGTCTGCCACCGACTACCAGCGGCTGCTGCTGCGCCGCGCGGACTTCACGGGCCGGGTACGCGCACTCTTCGCGCAGGTGGACCTGCTGCTGGTCCCCGCCACGGCCTTTGCGGCCCCCACGCTGCAGCGCATGGCGCATTTCGGCTCCGATGCCGAGCTGTTCTCGGGCATGCTGCGCTACACCTGCCCCTTCGACCTCACGGGCAGCCCCACGATCACGCTGCCCGGCGGACGCACTCCCGAGGGCGCGCCCGTGGCCTTCCAGTTCGTGGCCCCCGACTTCCGCGAAGACCTGCTGGTGCGCGCGGGCTGGGCGTTCCAGCAGGCCACGGACTGGCACAGACGGCACCCTGCTGCCTGAGCTGCCTGAGCTGCCTGAGCTGCGCGGGGGCGCCAGTCCGGTGGCGCGACACGGGCCTGTCACACAGCCTTCCTAGACTGGCGTGATGTCCTTGATCGAGATGGAAGGTGTTGCCAAGTCCTGGGGCGGCACCACGGCACTGCAGGCGCTGGATCTGCGCATTGAACCCGGATCCTTTTGCGTGCTGCTCGGTCCCTCGGGCTGCGGCAAGTCCACCACGCTGCGCATCATCGCGGGCCTGGAAAGCGCCACCTCGGGCCGTGTGCGCATCGATGGGCAGGACGTCACCCAACTGCCGCCCGCTCGGCGCGGCATTGCCATGGTGTTCCAGAACTACGCGCTGTTCCCGCACCTGACGGTGGCGCAGAACATCGGCTTCGGCCTGTCCGTGCGCAAGGTCCCGGCGGCCGAGGCACGCCGGCGCATCGACGAGGCCGCCGCGCTGCTGGGCCTGGACGCGCTGCTGGCGCGCCGGCCCGGCCAGCTGTCGGGCGGCCAGCAGCAGCGCGTGGCGCTGGGCCGCGCCCTGGTGGCCCGCGCCCGGGTCTGCCTGATGGATGAGCCGCTGTCCAACCTCGACGCCCAGCTGCGCCAGGAAATGCGCACCGAGCTGCGCGAGCTGCAGCGGCGCCTGGGCCTGACCGTGGTCTATGTCACGCACGACCAGGCCGAGGCCATGGGCATGGCCGACCAGGTGGTGCTGCTCAGCCAGGGGCGCGTGGAGCAATGCGCCGCGCCCCAGGAGATCTACCGCCGGCCCGCCACCACCTTTGCCGCGCGCTTCATCGGCACGCCGGCCATGAACATCGCGCGCCTAGACGGCCTGCACATCGCGGGCAGCCATGCCAGCGCCGCGCCCGCCGGCCTGCAGCAGCCGGGCCAGGCGCGCTGGCTGGGCGTCAGGCCCGAGGACATGCGCCTGTCGCTCCATGGCGATGTCGGCAGCGGCCCCGTGGTGGCTGCCGACATCGAGAGCCTCGAATACCTGGGCGCCGACCTGGTGCTGCGCTGCCGCGTGGGCAGCGAACAACTGATGGTGCGCACCGCTGGCAGCCAACTCGGCGGCCTGCAGCCGGGCCAGCTCGTGGGCCTGCGCTGGGCGCGCGAGGCCACGCATTTCTTTGACGAACAGGGGCGACGCTGCGCGGCCTGAGGCCGTGGCACCGCTCCTATCTTCCTCCGCAGTTCCACCGTTTCAGCCGTTCCGGCTTTCGCACCCGAAGCACCTTCCAGGAGAGTCCGCCATGCAACGCCATGCCTTCCTCAAAACCCTCGCAGCCGCTGCCGCCCTGGCCGCCACGGGCCTGCTGCACACCGCCAGCGCGCAAACGCCGCTGGAGGTGCCGTTCTACTTTCCCGTGGCCGTGGGCGGCCCCATCACCAAGGTGATCGACGGCTATGCGGCCGAGTTCAACAAGGCCCATCCGCAGTACCGGATCACGCCCGTCTATGCGGGCACCTACCAGGAGACCATCGTCAAGGCGCTGACGGCCCACAAGTCGGGCAAGCCGCCGGCCACCTCGGTGCTGCTGTCCACCGACATGTTCACGCTGATCGACGAGGACGCCATCGCCCCCATCGACGACTTCGTGAAGACCGATGCCGACCGGGCCTGGCTCAAGGGCTTCTACCCGGCCTTCATGGCCAACAGTCAGGCGGGCGGCAAGACCTGGGGCGTGCCCTTCCAGCGTTCCACCGTGGTCATGTACTACAACAAGGAAGCCTTCAAGGAAGCCGGCCTGGACCCGAACAAGGCGCCGCAGAACTGGAAGGAGCTCAAGGAAGCCGCCCACAGGCTGACGAAGAAGGACGCCAGCGGCAAGGTCGTGCAGTACGGCATCCAGATCCCGTCCACCGGCTTTGCCTACTGGATGCTGCAGACGCTGACCACGCCCAATGACGTGCTGCTGGCCAACGAGGCAGGCACCCAGGTCACGCTGGACAGCCCCAAGGTAGTGGAGGCGCTGGACTTCTGGGTGGGCCTGGTCAAGGAAGGCGTGCACCCTGCCGGCGTGGTGGAGTGGGGCACGACGCCCAAGGACTTCATGGAAAGGAAGGCCGCCATCATCGTCACCACCACGGGCAACCTGACCAATATCCGTGCCAATGCCAAATTCGACTTCGGCGTGGGCCAGATCGCAGGCAACGTGCGCAAGGGCTCGCCCACGGGCGGCGGCAACTTCTACCTGTTCAAGAAGGCGCCCAGGGAGCAGCAGGAGGCGGCCTTCCAGTTCATGAAGTGGGTCACCCAGCCCCCGCTGGCCGCGCAGTGGAGCATGGACAGCGGCTACGTGGCCGTCTCGCCCGCCGCCTATGACACGCCCGCGCTCAAGAAGTACGGCCAGGACTTCCCGCAGGCCCTGGTGGCACGCGACCAGCTGCCGGTATCGGTGGCCGAGTTCTCCACGCATGAGAACCAGCGCGTGACCAAGGTGCTCAACGACGCCGTGCAGGCCGCCCTCAACGGCAGCAAGACCTCGGCCCAGGCCCTGCAGGATGCGCAAAGGGAGGCCGACCGCATCCTGCGCCGCTACAAGTGATGGCGCAGTGCCGCTGACCGCATGAGCTCCGCCCCCGCCTCCCTTGTCCGCGGCCGCCAGGCCGTCCATGCCTGGCTGATGCTTCTGCCGGCGCTGGTGCTGCTGGTGGCCTTCACGCACTGGCCGGCCGTGGCCACGCTGATCGACAGCCTGCATGCCACGCCGCGCGGCGGCCAGCCGGGGCCATGGGTGGGGCTGGAGAACTACGCCGTCATGTTGGACGACCCGGTGTTCTGGCAGGCCGTGCGCAACAACCTGTGGTTCGCGGCGGCCACGATTCCGCTGTCCATGGCGCTGGCGCTGGCCATGGCGCTGTGGGTCAACGAGAGGCTGGCCGGCCGCGCCTTCGTGCGCATGGCGTACTTCACGCCCACGGTGCTGCCCATGATTGCCGTGGCCAACATCTGGCTGTTCTTCTACACGCCGCAGTACGGGCTGCTGGAGCAGTTGCGCGGCGCACTGGGCCTTCCCGCGCACAACTGGCTGGGCGACCCGTCCACGGCGCTGGCCTGCGTGACCGTGGTGGCGGTGTGGAAGGAGGCGGGCTTTTTCATGATCTTCTACCTGGCCGCGCTGCAGACGCTCAACCCCAGCCTCAGGGAAGCTGCGGCCATCGAGGGCGCCTCGCGCTGGTACTTCCTGCGCCGCGTGCAGTGGCCGCTGCTGATGCCGACCACGCTGTTCGTGCTGGTCAACGCGGTGATCAATGCCTTCCGCCTGGTGGACCATCTCTTCATCCTCACACGCGGCGGGCCGGACAACGCCTCCACGCTGCTGCTCTACCACCTGTACGAAGTGGGCTTCAAGTTCTGGGACACGGGCTATGCGGCGGCCATCACCGTGGTGCTGGTCGTGGTGCTGGCGGCCGTGGCGCTGCTGCAGTTCTTCGTGCTCGACAAGAAGGTGCACTACCAATGAGCGCCGCACCCGTTGCCCCGCGCCATGCGCCGCCCGCGCTGTACGGCGCCCCCTGGCTGGACACGCTGGCCGCCTGGCTGCTGGCCCTGCTGTGGATACTGCCGCTGGCCTATGCGTTCTGGACGGCCTTCCATCCGCCCGAATACTCGGCACGCTTCGACCTGGCCGCGCCCTGGACGCTGGAGAACTTTCGCCGTGCCTGGCAGGCCGCGCCCTTTGCGCGCTATTTCCTGAACACGGCCGTGCTGGTGGCCATGATCCTGGCGGCCCAGCTGGTGCTGGGCACGCTGGCGGCCTATGCCTTTGCACGCTACCGCTTTCGCGGCCAGGGCCTGGCCTTTGCGCTGGTGCTGGTGCAGCTGATGATCATGCCGGACATCCTGCTGGTGGCGAACTACCAGACCGTGTCGCGACTGGGCGCCGTCGATACGCTGCTGGGCATAGGCCTGCCGTACTTCGCATCGGCCTTTGCGATCTTTTTGCTGCGCCAGACCTTCCTGGGCATTCCCCGGGAACTGGACGAGGCCGCGCGGGTGGAGGGTGCCAGCACCCTGCAGATCCTGTGGCGCGTCTACGTGCCGCTGGCGCGGCCCGTGTACCTGGCGTTTGCGCTGGTGTCTGTGAGCTTTCACTGGAACAACTTCCTGTGGCCGCTGATCATCACCAACAGCGTGCAGGCGCGTCCGCTAACTGTGGGCCTGCAGGTGTTCTCCAGCGTGGAGTCTGGCGTGGAATGGGCCACCATCACGGCCGCCACGCTGATGAGTTCGGGCCCGCTGCTGGTGGCCTTCGTGCTGTTCCAGCGCCAGTTCGTGCAGAGCTTCATGCGTGCGGGGATCAAGTGACGGCGGTGCTAAAGTCACTCTTCCCTGCTTTCAATGCCGAGGTTCACCATGTCCGGACCCGCTAGCGCCGGCCTGTTCATCTACGCCAAGCAGCCTGACAGGCTGGCGCTGTTCTACATGGAGGTGCTGGCCATGCGCATGCTGCACCACACGAGCGAGCTCATGGTGCTGCAGTCGCCGGACCTGCAACTGGTGCTGCACGCCATTCCCGAGGCGATTGCGCGGCACATCACCATCACCGAGCCACCCCAGCCGCGCGAGAACGTGGCCATCAAGTTCTTTGCCACCGTGAAAAGCTTTGCGGCCGTGCGCCCCCTGGTCATCGCGCATGGCGGCCAGCTGTGGGAGCAGTCCTGGCTGGGCCCGGGCTTTCGCGTCTGCAACGCCATGGACCCCGAAGGCAACCTGTTCCAGCTGCGCGAGCCGCTGTCCGCATGATGCAGATCCTCACCTGGAACACCCAATGGTGCCTGGGCCTGGACGGCCGCATGGACCCGGAGCGCATCGTGGCGCATGCACTGTCCATGGCCGATATCGACGTGCTGTGCCTGCAGGAAATCGCCGTCCACTATCCGGGCCTGCAGGGCGCGCCCGGCGACCAGGTGGAGCAGGTGCGCGCGGCCCTTCCCGAAGGCTGGAAGGTCTTCTTCGGCGCGGCCGTGGACGAATTCACGGCCGTGGGCCGGCAGCGCTTCGGCAACCTGGTGGCCACGCGCCTGCCTGCTCTGCAGGTGGCCCATCACCGCCTGCCGTATCCGCACGATGGCGGCGTGCGCAGCATGCCGCGCTGCTGCACGGCAGTGACCGTGATGGATGCCGCACTGGGCCCCGTGCGCGTGATGAGCACCCACCTCGAATATTTCTCGCGCCGCCAGCGCATGGCCCAGGCGCTGGCGCTGCGTTCCCTGCAGATCGAGGCCCTGGGCCAGGCCGAGGCGCCGCCCCAGCCAGCCAGCGACGGCTCGCCCCAGCAGACCAAGCCGCACACGCCGCATGCCGTGCTCTGCGGCGACTTCAACTTCGAGCCGCACGAGGATGAATACGCCGGCCTGTCCGCCCCCTGGGCGGCCGGCGAGCAGGGCGCCCTGAGCGCAGGCCAATGGCACAACAGCTGGAGCGTGCTGCACCCGGACCAGCCCCAGCCGCCCACCTTCCGGTTGTTCGACCGCCAGTGGGGCCCCGAGCCCGGCGCCTGCGACTTCGCCTGGGTCAGCGACAGCCTGCGCGGCCATGTGCGCGGCTGGGCCGTGGACAGCGACACAAGGCTCTCCGACCACCAGCCCGTGCTGCTGCAGCTGGATTGATCCAGGTCACGGACCGCCGCCAAGCCGGCCTTGGCCTACAGACAGTGCCGCAGGCCTGCTCCAAGGTCATGGGGACTGTTTTGAAGGAGCATCCATGAGCCCCAATCCGCTGTCCACGATTCTTCACCGCACCTGGTGGGTGCTGCTGCTGCGCGGCCTGGTCGCCATCGCCTTCGGCGTGCTGACCTGGGCGCAGCCGGCGGTATCGCTGGCGGCGCTGGTGCTGACCTTCGGCGCCTTCACCTTCGTCGATGGCCTGCTGGGCGTGTATTCGGCCATCCAGGGGCGCGACCAGATGCGCCATTGGTGGGTGCTGCTGCTGTGGGGTCTGGCCGGCGTGGTGGTGGGCGTGCTCACCGTGGTCGCGCCCGGCGTCACGGCCCTGGTGATGACGCTGTACATCGGCGCCTGGGCCCTGGTCACGGGCCTGCTGCAGATCGTGGCGGCCGTGCGGCTGCGCAAGGAGATCACGGGCGAGTGGCTGCTGATCCTGGGCGGCGTGCTGTCTGTGCTGTTCGGCGCCTTCGTGCTGGCCCAGCCGGGCGCGGGCATGATGGCCATGCTCTGGGTGCTGGCCACGTATGCGGTGGTCTTCGGCGTGCTCATGGTGCTGCTGTCCTTCAAGCTCAAGAAGGGCATACGCCATTCTTCCTGAGCCGCTGGCTCAAAGGCGGACAATGCCGGCTCCATGATCGAATCCCGGCGACCTTCCCCCTTCATGCGTCTTCCCCGCGCGGCCCTGGCGGCCGCGCTGCTGTTCGCGGCGGCCGGTGCCGCCCAGGCGCTGCCCAGCTTTTCCGAAGTCCGCGAAGGCCACCGCTCCTCCGAGACCGAACTGCTCTCGCGCGAGGGCGAGGTGCTGCAGCGCCAGCGCACCGACGCCAGCGTGCGCCGTGGCGACTGGGTGGCCCTGGCCGACATCTCTCCCGCGCTGCGCACGGCCCTGGTGCTCAGCGAGGACAAGCGCTTCTACGAGCACAGCGGCGTGGACTGGGCGGCCGTGTCCGCCGCCGCCTGGGGCAACCTCTGGAACCAGCGCACGCGCGGCGCCAGCACCATCACCATGCAGTTGGCGGGCCTGCTGGACGGCGACTGGCGCCAGGGCCCGGGCGGGCGCAGCGTGGTGCAGAAACTGGGCCAGACCGTCTCTGCCCAGGTGCTGGACCGGCGCTGGCGCAAGGACCAGATCCTGGAGGCCTACCTGAACCTGGTGCCCTTCCGGGGCGAGATCGTGGGCATCGATGCGCTGTCGCGCACCCTGTTCGGCAAGGCCGCGCACGGGCTGGACGCGCGAGAGGCCGCCATTGCCGCCGCCCTGGTGCGTGCCCCCAACGCCTCGCCCGAGCGCGTGGGCCGGCGCGCCTGCGGCGTGCTGCAGTCGCTGGCGCCCGAGGATGCGGCGGCGCGCGACTGCACGGCCATGGAACTGCTCACCGCCAGCGTGCTGCTGCGCCGGCAATGGGCGGCCAGCGAAGGCCAGGCCCCCCACCTGGCGCGCCGCCTGCTGGCCGAGCCGCAGTCCAAAGGCCAGGCCCGCGTGCGCTCCACGCTGAGCGCGCCCGTGCAGCGCTTTGCCGTGCAAAGCCTGCAGCAGCAGTTGCGCGAGCTGCAGGGCCGCAACGTGGAGGACGGCGCCATCGTCGTGCTGGACAACGCCACGGGCGAGGTGCTGGCCTGGGTGGGCTCGTCGGGCGAATTGAGCCAGGCGGCCGAGGTGGATGGTGTCACGGCCATGCGCCAGCCCGGCTCCACGCTCAAGCCCTTTCTCTATGCCCAGGCCATTGCCGAGCGGCGGCTGACGGCGGCCTCGCTGATCGAGGATTCATCGGCCCACATTCCCACGCAGAACGGGCTCTACATCCCGCAGAACTACGACCGGCGCTTCAAGGGCTGGGTCTCGGCGCGCACGGCGCTGGCGTCGTCGCTCAACGTGCCGGCCGTGCGCACCCTGGTCATGGTCACGCCCGATGCCTTCTTCTCGCAACTGCAGCGCCTGGGCCTGCCGCTGCGCGAAAGCGGCGGCTACCACGGCTTCAGCCTGGCGCTGGGCAGTGCCGAGGTGCCGCTGCTGCAGCTCACCAACGCCTACCGCGCCCTGGCCAACGGCGGGCAGCTGACGCCCGTGCGCTGGGCGGCGCAGCCCACGGGCGCGGGGTCCGCAGCGCAAAAGCCGGCTGCGCCCGTGCAGGCCATCGACGCACGCGCGGCCTTCATCGTGGGCGACATCCTGTCCGATCCCATGGCGCGCGCGCCCACCTTCGGCACCGACAGCGTGCTGGCCACGCGCTTCTGGACGGCCGTCAAGACCGGCACCAGCAAGGACATGCGCGACAACTGGGCCGTGGGCTGGTCGCAGCGCTACACCGTGGGCGTGTGGGTGGGCAATGCGCGCGGCGAGGCCATGCACTCGGTCAGCGGCACCAGCGGCGCGGCACCTGTCTGGGCCGCCGTGATGGGCTTCCTGCACGCCCACACGCCCAGCCGCGCGCCCAAGGCGCCGGCGGGCGTGCTGCAGCAGGCCGTGCGCTTCGGTCCCGATGCGTCGGGCCTGCCGCTGGAGAGCGCGCGCAGCGAATGGTTCGTGGCGGGCACGCAGCAGAGCCTGTTCGCCATGGCGGGCAGCGGCCTGCCTGCCGCATCCGCATCAACACGCGGGACTTCGGCCGCCTCGCCCGTGCGCATTGCGCGCCCGGCCAACGGCACCATCCTCGCGCTGGACCCCGACATTCCGCCAGACCGCCAGCGCGTGCAGCTGTCGGCCCGCCCGGCAGGCACGGCCGCCACGCAGGAATGGCAGGACGCCAGCCTGCGCTGGCGCATGGTCAGTACTGCCGCGCCCGGCGCGGCCGAGCCGCCGCCCAAGGAGATCGGCCGGGGTGCTGCCGCCGCCTGGATGCCCTGGCCCGGCCGCCACCGGCTGGAACTGGTCGATGCCAAGGGGCAGGTGCTGGACAGCGTGCAGGTGGAGGTGCGCGGCGCCGGCGTGGTGGCTTCGCCCGCGGGCGGGCGCTGAACGCCGCAGTGCGGCCCCAGGGCAGCCTCAGGGCAGCATCAGGGCCGAGCCCGCACGAAGCGCTGCTCGGTCACGGTCTCGCCCCATTGCTGGCCCGGCCATTCCTCGGCCAGGGTGAAGCCTGACGATTCGTAGAGCCGGCGTGCCGCATCCAGGCCGCTGAACGTCCACAGCTGGGTGGCCTCGAAGGCCTGCTGGTCGCAGAACGCCAGGGCCTGCTGCAGCAGCTGGCGCCCCGTGCCGGCGCCGCGCAGGCCGTCGTCCAGGATGAACCAGCGCAGGTGCGCCTGGCGGTCCTCGGGGTGCTTGGCCAGGTCCTCGCCATCGATGGCCACGGAGCCCACGACGCGGTCGCCGTCCAGCGCCGTCCACAGCTGGTTGCAGGGCTTGTCCAGCCGGCTAGCGAACTCGGCCAGGCCGCTGGCCACGCGGCTTTCGAAGAAGACGCCGAAACCTGCGTGGCGTGCATAGAAGCGCGCATGCATTTCCACGATGCGGCCGATGCAGCCGGGCCGGTATCCGGGCAGGACCTGTATCTGCGCGGGTGCGGGCGCGGGCAGGGGCTCCTCCTGCCGATGCGCCTGCAGTGCCTGGGCGTAGAGGGCCAGCCCGCGCGAGACCGCCTGTTGCTGCGGCGGCTGCATGCGGTCCAGCGCGGCCGTCACCTGCTGGCGCCCGAAGGCCTCGATGGCGGCCAGCGTGCGCCGGCCCTTGGCGGTGAGGGCCAGCCGCTTGACGCGGCCGTCCTCGCCATCGGCGGCTTCCTTCAGCTCGCCGGCCTCCACCAGCTTGCGCACCATGCGGCTGACGCTGGATTTCTCCAGCCCCAGCGCCTGGGCCAGCTGCGAGGCCGCCATGGACCCCTGCGCGCCGATCTCCAGGATGGCGTGCACGGCCGAGGGCGGATAGTCCGTGGCCGCCAGCGTGGCCTCCATGAAGCCCAGCTCGCGCACCATCTGGCGCGAGGCGGCGCGGATGTCGTCCACCAGGGAAAGATCGTGCTGCGGCATGGGTGCTCCTTGGGGCCGTGCAGGGTTTGAATATGGTTGCATGGTGCAACCATAAATGCCGCTGCGCATCTGTTGATGCAGCGATGCGTACCCCAGGCGCAAAAAAGCCGCCCGGCGCATGCGGGCGGCTGGGGCCTGACGCAGATGCGCAAGGCTCAATTGACCATCAGGCGGAACGGCCAGACATAGGCCTGCAGCGTCACGAAGATGCCCATCAGGCAGGCCAGGGCGACGGAGTGGAAGAACACGTAGCGCAGGATGTCGCCCTCGTGGTTGAACCAGCGCGTGGCCGTGGAGGCGACGACGATGGACTGCGCATCGATCATCTTGCCCATCACGCCGCCCGAGCTGTTGGCCGCGCCCATGAGGTTGGGCGACAGGCCGAGCTGCTCGGCCGCCACCTTCTGCATGCCGCCGAACAGCACGTTCGATGCCGTGTCCGAACCCGTGAGCGCCACGCCCAGCCAGCCCATCAGCGTGCCGAAGAAGGGGTAGAACACGCCGGTGTTGGCGAAGGCCAGGCCCAGCGTGGTGTCGGTGCCCGAGTAGCGCGTCAGCGTGCCCAGCGCCAGCATCAGCACGATGGTGATGAGCGAATAACGCACCAGCCAGAGGGTGCGCACGAACTGGCTGACCAGTTGCACGGGGTTGTACTTCATGACCAGGCCGCCCACGATGGCCGACAGCAGGATGCCCGTGCCCGTGGCCGACAGCAGGTTCAGCGTGTAGATGGCGCCTTCCTTGGTGGGCTGGCGCACCACGGGCGGCACCTTCTCGACCATGTTGTGCAGGCCTTCCATGGGAAAGGCCGGTGCGAACAGGCCATTGAGCGCCGCCTTGACCGAGGGCAGGCCCCAGATGAAGACGAAGACCGTGAGGATGGCCCAGGGCGTCCAGGCGCGGATCACGTCGGCGCGCGGGTGCTGGGTCACGGCGCGGGGCGCCTGGGCTTCGCCGCCGCTGTTCTCATGGCCCTTGAGCGAGGTCGAGCGCCAGATGGTCCTGGGCTGCCATACGCGCAGGAAGCCGACCGTGCAGACCATGGAGACGATGGCCGCGATGATGTCCACCAGCTCGGGGCCGATGAAGTTGGACACCAGGTACTGCGGAATGGCGAAGGACACGCCGGTCACCAGGATGATGGGCCAGATCTCCATCATGGCCTTGCGCCCGGCAAAGGCCCAGATCAGCCAGAACGGCACCAGCACCGAGAAGAACGGCAGCTGGCGGCCGACCATGGCCGTGACCTCCATCAGGTCGTAGCCATGGACCTTGGCCAGCGTGATCACCGGCGTGCCCAGCGCGCCGAAGGCCACGGGCGCGGTATTGGCGATCAGCGACAGGCCCGAGGCGGCCAGCGGCGAAAAGCCCAGGCCGATGAGGATGGCCGCCGTCACGGCCACGGGCGTGCCGAAGCCGGCCGCGCCCTCGAAGAAGGCGCCGAAGGCGAAGGCGATCAGCAGCAGCTGGATGCGCCTGTCCTCGGTGATGCCGGCAATGGAGTCCTGCAGGATCTTGAAGCTGCCGTTCTTCTCGGTCAGCTGGTGCAGGAAGATGATGTTCAGAACGATCCAGCCGATGGGCAGCAGCCCCGTGAAGCCGCCGAACAGCGCCGCGCGCCCGGCCATGCCGGCCGGCATGTTGTAGACGAAGACCGCGATCACCAGCGCGGCAACCAGCCCGGCGCCGGCCGCCAGATGGGCCTTCATGTGCAAAAAGCCCAGTCCCACCAGCATGACCACGACCGGAATGGCCGCAAGCAGTGTGGACAGCCACATGTTGGAAAGAGGGTCGTAGACCTGTTGCCAAACCATAGGAGCTTCTCCTGAAGAGTTTTTAGGATGTTGTGCGGGGCGGATCGTTACTCCCATGGCGGTTTGGCGCACTAGCGTTAGCCCTGGGTTGGGCTGCGAGAGAGAAAATTTCAATCGGCGCACAAATCACTTCAAACCCGAACGGGTGGCCGGAGCCCGCGCACGGCACTACCATGCTCGGCAGTCCCGCGGCATGCGGGTTCCAGAAAGCCAGCAAACGTGTCCACCGACCTTTCCAAAATCACCTGCATCGAAGACCTGCGCGTCGTGGCCCAGCGCCGCGTGCCGCGCATGTTCTATGACTACGCCGATTCGGGTTCCTACACCCAGGGCACCTACCGCGCCAACGAGGACGACTTCCACCGGATCAAGCTGCGCCAGCGCGTGGCCGTGAACATGGAGGGGCGCAGCACGCGCACCACCATGATCGGCGAGCAGGTCGCCATGCCCGTGGCCATCGCGCCCACGGGCCTGACCGGCATGCAGCATGCCGACGGCGAGATCCTGGGCGCGCGCGCGGCCAAGGCCTTCGGCATTCCGTTCACGCTGTCCACCATGAGCATCTGCTCCATCGAGGACATTGCCGAGCACACGGGCCGCCATCCGTTCTGGTTCCAGCTCTATGTGATGCGCGACCGCCGGTTCATGGAGCGCCTGATCGAGCGTGCCCGCGCGGCCAACTGCTCGGCCCTGGTGCTGACGCTGGACCTGCAGATCCTGGGCCAGCGCCACAAGGACATCAAGAACGGCCTGTCCACGCCACCGAAGCCCACGCTGCGCAACCTGGCCAACCTGGCGACCAAACCGCACTGGTGCCTGGGCATGCTGGGCACCAAGCGCCGCACCTTCGGCAACATCGTCGGACATGTGGATGGCGTGGCCGACATGAGTTCGCTGTCGTCATGGACCGCCAGCCAGTTCGATCCCAGCCTGAACTGGGGCGACGTGGAGCGCATCAAGAAGCTCTGGGGCGGCAAGCTCATCCTCAAGGGCATCATGGACGCCGAGGACGCGCGCCTGGCGGCCGACAGCGGCGCCGACGCGCTCGTCGTCAGCAACCACGGCGGGCGCCAGCTCGACGGCGCACCCTCGTCCATCGAGGCGCTGCCGGGCATTGCCGAGGCGGCGGGCAAGGACATCGAGGTCTGGATGGACGGCGGCATCCGCAGCGGGCAGGACGTGCTCAAGGCGCGTGCCCTGGGCGCCCAGGGCACCATGATCGGCCGCAGCTTCCTCTACGGCCTGGGTGCCTACGGCGAGCATGGCGTGACGCGCGCCCTGCAGATCATCCAGAAGGAGCTGGAGACCACCATGGCCTTCTGCGGCCACACGCAGATCGATACCGTGGACCGCAGCATCCTGCTGCCCGGAACCTATCCGGGCGCCGTGCGCTGAACCGGCAAAAGCTGCACGAGAAAAGGACCGCCTCGGCGGTCCTTTTTTCCTTTCAGGCTGCGCCTCAGGCTTGGGCAGGTACGCGCCGGTTTTCCGGCTGCGCCGCCACCAGCCGGCCCACCGCATGCAGCACCGCCAGGATGGACGCGGTCACGATGTTGGCATGGCGCCCCGCACCGAAGCGCGTGCCCGCCACGCCGGGCAGGGCGGCCTCGACGATGGCCAGCGCCGTGGCGCCGGCGCCCTGGCCCAGGCTGCGCTCCTCGTAGTGGTCTATGCGCAGCGCCACGCCCAGGTGCTGGCCGATGGCAGCGGCCACGGCGTCGATGGGACCGCTGCCCTCGCCATGCAGCTGCATTCGAAGCCCGTCCGTCCGCACCACTTCCAGCGCAATGCCCTGGCCCTTGGCGCTGTCGAACAGATGGTGGCTGTGGTAGCGCCAGGGAAGCTGCCGGGGTGCGAGGTAGGTGGACTCGAACAGCTCCCACAGGTCTTCACTGGCCAGCTCGGCCTCGCTGGCGTCGGCCTGGCGCTGCACCACGGCGCTGAATTCCACCTGCATGCGCCGGGGCATGGTCACGCCATGGTCGCGCTGCAGCAGGAAGGCGATGCCGCCCTTGCCTGACTGGCTGTTGACGCGCACGATGCTGTCGTAGGTGCGGCCCAGGTCCTGCGGGTCGATGGGCAGGTAGGGGACGCGCCAGGGCGCATCGGGCCGTTGCACCGCAAAGCCCTTGGCGATGGCGTCCTGGTGCGAGCCCGAGAACGCCGTGAACACCAGGTCGCCCACATAGGGGTGGCGCGGGTGGATGGGCAGGGCCGTGCATTCCTCCGCAATGCGCGCCACGGCGGCGATGTCCGAGAAGTCCAGTCCCGGCGCGATGCCCTGCGTGTACAGGTTGAGCGCCAGCGTCACCACATCGAGGTTGCCGCTGCGCTCGCCATTGCCGAACAGGCAGCCTTCCACGCGCTGGGCGCCGGCCAGCAGCGCCTGCTCGGCGCAGGCCACGCCCGTGCCCCGGTCGTTGTGCGGGTGCACGGACAGCACGATGTGCTCGCGCCGCTCCAGGCGGCGGTGCATCCACTCGATCTGGTCGGCGAAGACATTGGCCGTGCTCACCTCCACCGTGGTCGGCAGGTTGATGATCATGGGCCGCGCGGGGCCTGCATCCCAGGCGCGGATGGCCGCGTTGCACACGGCCAGCGACACGTCGAGCTCGGCCATGCAGAAGGTCTCGGGCGAGTACTGCAGAACCCATTCGGTCTCGGGGTGGGCATCGGTCAGTTCGCGCAGCAGGGCGATGTGGTGCTCCACCATGGCGATGATCTCGGGCACCTGCATGCCGAAGACGATCTCGCGCCAGGCCGGTGCCACGGCGTTGTAGAAGTGCACGATGGCGCGCCGCGCGCCGGCCACGCTGTCCACCGTGGCGCGGATCAGGTCCTCGCGCAGCTGGGTGATGACCATGGGCGTCACGTCGGCGGGGATCAGCCCTTCGTCGATCAGGTGGCGCACGATGGCGTAGTCGGTCTGCGAGGCAGAGGGAAAGCCCACCTCGATCTCCTTGAAGCCTATGCGCACCAGCTCGTGGAACAGGCGCAGCTTGCGCTCGCGGTTCATGGGCTCGAACAGGGCTTGGTTGCCGTCGCGCAGGTCGGTGGACAGCCACACGGGCGCCTGGCTCAGCTGGCGCGAAGGCCATTGGCGGTCGGGCAGGTCGACGGCGGGGAAGGGAAGGTATCTGGACGCGGGATTCTTCAGCATGCGGGCCTCGCAGGAAACGCTGGGTATGCAGCCACCGGATCGGCCGGCAGCCCCGCTCTCCTGGCTTCCCGGTGTGGGGAAGCTGCGCCAGGCCGGGATCAGGGAGAGTCGGTGCGAAATGCGGCGCCTGCGCAGGCGCCCGGACCCCGGCCATGGGCCAGGGATGGTAGGGAGGGCGAGGGCAGGCGGTGCATGGTGCGATGGCGGTGAATCACAGGGAACGGGTGCCAGTTTGCGGGCAGGGCGTTTGTCTGTCTTTATAGAATTTCTCATTTTCTCCATGGATCTGGACAAACATGCGCACTGCCGCCGACCTGCCCGCCGTGCCCTGTGGCCATGCCGGCCTGCCTGAGCTGCAGGCTGCCGCGCCCTTGCCCGTCACGGGCGTGGCCGGTGACTATCCGGCCGGGATGGAAGTGCAGGAGCACTCCCACGAATGCTGCCAACTGCTCTATGCCGTTCAGGGCGTGCTGGAGGTGCGCGCGCGCAGCGGGCGCTGGGTGGTGCCGCCCACGCGCGGCGTCTGGCTGTGCTCGGGCGTGCCGCACAGCCTGCGCATGCGTGGTGCCGTGCAGGTGCGCAGCCTGTTCGTGGATGCCCAGGCGGCGCAGGGGCTGCCGGTGGCGGACTGCGTGATCGAGGTCTCGCCGCTATTGCGCGAGCTGATCAGCGAGGTCGCGCGCTGGCCGGCGGCGCCGCAGCGTGGACAGGATGAAACGAGGAACCGGCTGGTCGTCGAACTGCTGCTGCAGGAATTGCGCCAGCCGCCTGTCGTGCCATTTCACCTGCCCTGGCCGCAGGATGCGCGCATGGCGGCTGTCTGCCGCGCGCTGGCCGAAGGCGGCCAGGCCGTGGGCCAGGGCGGTGAACGGGCTGAAAACCTGGCCGCCACGGCCGCCGACTGGGCCGCACGGCTGGCCATGGGCGAGAAGACTTTCCACCGCCATTTCCTGCAGGCCACCGGCCTGAGTTTCGGCCGCTGGCGGCAGCGCGCGCGGCTGCTGTCGTCCATGCAGGCCCTGCTGGCCGGCCGGCCCATCGTGCAGGTGGCGCTGGAGGCCGGCTATGAAAGCCACAGCGCCTATTCGCTGGCCTTCAGGCGCCAGTTCGGCATGCCGCCCTCGGCCTTCGGGGCAGGGGGCGGGCAGCCGTAGCGGCACCGGTGGCGGCGGATCAGGAAGCCTTCCAGATGATGTAGTCGGCCTGGTACTGCACCACCTGCTTTTGGCCCAGCGTGGAGCTGTTGCAGGCCATGGCCGGCGCCACGCCGCCGCGCGTGGCCACGCGCTGGATATAGGTCACGCCCTGCATGGCGCCCATGCCGGTGGCAGGTTCGGCCTTGACCAGTTGCAGGGGGATGTTGCCTGCGCTGGACGGCGCCACCGCGACCTGGGTGGCCGTGACCTTGGAGCCGTCCTGGTGCGCCCAGGTGGCGGGCGGGCCGAAGTAGCGGCCGATGACGCGGCCCTGGCGGTCCGTCAGGCGGGCATCGGGGCCGACGAAGGCCCACTCCTGCTCCATCGCCTGGTCCTTCTTGGCGCGGCACTCGTAGGTGATCTGACCGATGCCGACGGTTTCCATGGCGACCTTGTGGCCTGCGGGCACCTGCACGGCGGCCGGCAGGCCGGACTGGGAATAGCTCTTGCTCATGTCCATGGAGGAGCAGGCGCCAAGCGTCAGTGCAGCCATGGTGGCCAGGCCGAGGGGGAGGATGTAGCTCATGAGGTTCTCCAGGTCGAGGGGTTGAGGGATGTCGCCTTGGACCGCTGTCCGGGGCGCGACACACGGAATACGCAGCATGGGTGAGGTTGGATTCACCTGGGTGCAAAAAAAATTTATCCGCATCCGGTTCGCAATGTGCTGCGTATTGCCCAGTGAGAGCCGGCGCAGGCCGGCAGACCGGTACCAGACCCCCTGCAGGCCACCGATATGACCCCTGCAGCCGATTGAAGGACACGACAAGCCCCCCGGGGCGGCGACGCAACAGTGCGGGCCACGGGGCCGCCCGCTCGCCCACAATGCGTGCATGGGCACTACACCAACCGACCAAGAGCTGATGGACCTTCTGGACCGCATCGCAGCGCAGGACGAGCCCGCGCTCCGCAGCCTGTACGAGGCCACCTCGTCCCGGCTGTACGGGCTTGCGCTGCGCATCCTGCGGCACAAGGACTGGGCCGAAGACGTGCTGCAGGACAGCTACCTGCACATCTGGCGCAGCGCCTCGGGCTACCGGGGCTCGCTGAGCCCGCCGCTGGCCTGGATGGGCCTGGTGGTGCGCAGCAGGGCGCTGGACTTCCTGCGCCGGCGCCGCGCCGAACGCCTGCACCTGAACGAGGAGTTCGATGAGGCGCAACTGGCAGCCCATGGCGGCGGTAGCGATGAAAGCCAGGGCCCGCTGCAACTGGCCGAGGCCAGCGAGCAGGCGGTGGCGCTGTACCAGTGCCTGGAGCGGCTGGAAGGCCGCCAGCGCGAGGTGGTCAGCCTGGCCTACCTGCGTGACCTCAGCCACGGCGAACTGGCCGGCCAGCTGCAGTTGCCGCTGGGCACGGTCAAAACCTGGATCCGGCGCGGCCTGGAGCAGTTGCGCCGCTGCCTCTCGCGCCATGCGTGATGCAGATGACATGCTCTGAGCGGCCCAAGGATTTGCCATGAATATTTCCCGACACCCCGAACTGCTGGACCGGCTGGCCGCCGCATACGCCCTGGGCACGCTGCGCGGTGCGGCACGCCGCCGCTTCGAGCAACTGGCCCGTGACCAGGCCCCGGTGCGCGCCGCCGCCCTGCTGTGGCAGGGCCGCTGGTCGGCCCTGTCCGAAATGCAGGCTCCCGTGCGCCCCGACGATGCGGTCTGGGTCCGCATCGACAACCTGCTGCAGGCCGAAAAAGCCCGCGCCGCCCAGCCGCACCGGCGGCGCGCCGTTGATGGGCAAGGCCTGGACGAACGCGCGAAATCCGGCGTGGGCCGTGCCCTGGCCTGGTGGCGCGGCGCGGCCCTGCTGGGCGCCTGCGCCACCGTGGCGGCCGTGGCCGTGGGGCTGTGGTCGCACCAGGACCTGCGCCAAAGCGGTGAGCGCCAGCTGGCCGTGCTGCGCAACCAGCTGCAGGCCGCCCAGGTCGCGCTGCAGGCAACGCCCCAGATCCAGTACGTGGCCGTGCTGGCCGACGACAAGGCCGATGCCTCCATGCTCGTGACCTTCGACCCCGGCAAGAACAGCCTGGTGCTGCAGCGCGTGGGCGACTTCCACGAGGCCGCAGACAAATCGCTGCAGCTGTGGGCCCTGCCGCCCCAGGGCGGCCCGCAATCGCTGGGCGTGCTGGGACGCGACAAGCTCGTGAAGCTGACGGCAGCGGCCGCCGAAGTCCAGGGCGTGCCTGCCCTGGCCATCAGCCTGGAGCCCAAGGGCGGCGTGCCCAGCCAGACCGGGCCCACGGGACCGGTGCTGTTCAAGGGCGCGCTGATCCGGCGCGACCTGTAGCGCGCCGCGCAGGCCCGCTCGCCATTGGCGACGGCCGTGCTGCTGCACAACGCAGCCTGCTTGACCTGGCCAGAGCAGGGCGCGCGTGCAGCGTTGGCTGGCCGGCCTCTGTTTCGCTGCCGGGCGCGGCAGCCTTCTCCAAGTGCGTGCGCCTGGTGCCCGACCGGCGGCTATGCTGGCCGGCACTCAGTCGCCCGCGCCATGCCGGCGGTGCCTTCCCTTTTTTGCCGACATGCTTTTCTCCCTTCAAGACCTGACCTGGCTGTGGGTGCCCGTGGTGCTGTTCGCCGCAGCCGCCCAGACTGTGCGCAATACGGCCCAGCGCTCGCTGACCTCCGAACTCGGCACCCTGCCGGCCACCCTGGTGCGCTTTCTCTACGGCCTGCCGTTTGCCGGCATCTACCTGCTGGCGCTGTACCTGGGAGGGGACGGGGCCTGGGCGCTGCCCCGGTTCTCCTGGGCCTACCTGGGCTGGATCGCGCTGGGCGCCTTCTTCCAGGTAGCGGCCACGGCGGCCTTGCTGCTGGCCATGAAGGAGCGCAACTTCGCCGTGGCCGTCACCCTGTCCAAGACCGAGGTGCTGCAGGTCGCCCTGTTCGCAGGCCTCTTCCTGCACGAGCTGCCCACGGCCGTGGCCCTGCTGGCCATGGCGCTGGCCACCTTGGGCGTGCTCATCCTGTCGCTGCCGCCGCGCGGCCAGATGCTGTCGCTGTCGGCCTGGGCCAGCCGCTCGGCGCTCTACGGCCTGGCCTGCGGTGCCTGCTTTGCCATCGCCACCGTGGGCTACCGGGGCGGCGCCGTGGAACTGGCGCGCCTGGGCGAGATATCTCCCTGGCTGTCGGGCGCCTGGGGCGTGCTGATTGCCCAGCTCATGCAGACCCTGGGCCTGGGCGCCTGGATTGCGCGCACCCACGCGCAGGGCCTGCGCCCCATCTTCCGCGCCTGGCGCGTGTCGCTGCTGGCCGGCGGCATGGGCGCGGCCGCCTCGCTGGCCTGGTTCACCGCCTACGCCCTGCAAGGCGCCGCGCCCGTGCGCACGCTGGGCATGGTCGAGGTGGTGTTCAGCTACATCGTCTCGCGCCGCGTGCTCAGCGAAAGCCTGAGCCGCCAGGAGAAGATCGGCATGGCTCTGATGGTGCTGGGACTGGTCCTCATCTGCCTGCAGGGATGAATGGTCCAGGGCCTGTGGGAACAAGCCCTGCAGGCTGTATGAATGCACAGTTGCCGCAATAATGGCGGCGTGCCTGAAACGACACCCACGACACCCGCAAGCCCTGCCGATGCTGCGCCTGCGCGCCGCATCGCCCACCTGGACATGGACGCCTTCTATGCCTCGGTGGAGCTGCTGCGCTATCCGCAGCTCAAGGGGCTGCCCGTGGTCATCGGCGGCGGGCGCCGCGCGCATGACGAGGCGCTGGATGCGCGCTACGCCGGGCGGCTGCACGAGATTCCGGTGGACGAGTTCTCGCGCCTCAAGGACTACGTCGGCCGGGGCGTGATCACCACGGCCACCTACCCGGCGCGCCAGTTCGGCGTGGGGTCGGCCATGGGCATGATGAAGGCCGCGCGCCTGTGCCCCCAGGCCATCATGCTGCCCGTGGACTTTGCCGAGGTGCGGCGCTTCTCGCGCATGTTCAAGGAGATCATTGTCTCCATCGCCCCGCTGATGGAGGACCGCGGCGTGGACGAGGTCTACATCGACTTCACCGACGTGCCTGGCGGCCAGCGCGAAGGCGGGCGCGTGCTGGCTCGGCTGATCCAGAAAACCATCACCGACGCCACGGGCCTGACCTGCTCCATCGGCGTGGCCCCCAACAAGCTGCTGGCCAAGATGGCCAGCGAATTCAACAAGCCCAACGGCATCTCCATCGTCCAGCCCGAGGACCTGCAGACCGTCATCTGGCCGCTGGCCTGCCGCAAGATCAATGGCATAGGCCCCAAGGCCGACGCCAAGCTGCAGGCGCTGGGCATACGGACCATCGGCGAGCTGGCCGCGCAAAGCCTGCCCCAGCTCGTGCAATGGTTTGGCCGCGCCTACGGCAACTGGCTGCATGGTGCCTCCTGGGGCCGTGACGACCGGCCCGTGGTCACGCACAGCGAGCCCGTCTCCATGAGCCGCGAGACCACCTTCGAGCGCGACCTGCACGCCGTGCGCGACCGGGCCGAACTGAGCGCCATCTTCACCGACCTGTGCGAACGCCTGGCCCAGGACCTGCAGCGCAAGGGCTACATGGGCCGCACCGTGGGCATCAAGCTGCGCTACGACGACTTCAAGACCGCCACGCGCGACCACACGCTGGAGCTGCCCATGGCCGATGCCGCCACCCTGCGCCGCGCCGCAGGCCAATGCCTCAAGCGCGTGCCCCTGGCCAAGCGGCTGCGCCTGCTGGGCGTGCGCGTGGGCAACCTCGTTCGCACGGCCGACTGGAACGCCACCGCCCACGACCCGCTGGCGCGCGAGCAACTGCTCAGGGGACCGGCTCAGCCCGCGCCGGACAGCGATCCCTTTACACCTCAACTGTTCTGAATCATCACCACAAATCTGGCGCACACGCTGTAAAACCATGCACCAGTTCCGAGCATGGGACTGAGGTTGCCGTGCTGTGAGATGATTTGGAAATGTGAATTTGTGTTTCCGTTTGATGGATTCCGGTGGCTTCAGAGCGCTTCGCCTTGCCATTTCACAAGAACAAGAGACATCCCAAAGGAGTGGTACCCATGCGCGTGAATTTGCCCGTCAGCCAGCTCAACTACGACTTTCCGGGCGATGAGCTGCTGGTATCCGTCACCAACACCAAGGGCGAGATCACCCATTGCAACCCTGCCTTCGTGCGGGTCAGCGGCTATACCTACGAGGAACTGATCGACCAGCCGCACAACCTCATCCGCCACCCGGACATGCCGGCCGCCGCCTTCAAGGACATGTGGCGCACCATCGCCCACGGCTACCCGTGGACTGCCCTGGTCAAGAACCGGCGCAAGAACGGCGACCACTACTGGGTGCGCGCCAACGTCACGCCCATCATGGAAGGCGGCAGGCCGCGCGGCTACCTGTCGGTGCGAACCAAGCCCCGGCCGGACGAGATCGAGGCCGCCGAAGCCCTCTATGCCCGCATGCGCGCCGAAGCCGATGCCGGCCAGGAAACCCTGCGACTGCGCGGCGGCGAATTGCGCCGCCTGGGCCTGGCCGGGCTGTGGGACCGCCGCGGCGACCTGGGCCTGACCGCGCGCATGGCGCTGATGCTGGGCGGCGTGGGCCTGGCGGCCATGCTGCCCGACCTGCTGGGCTGGCAGGGAGCCGCAGCCTGGGGCACGCGCCTGGCCGCCTTGCTGGCGGGTGGCAGCTTTGTGCTGTGGCGCTTCCAGCAGCGCTGCGTGGCGGGCCTGGAGCAGGCCAGCGGCTTTGCCGCCGACATTGCCAGCTGCCAGCTGGGCACCAACATGCAGCACGACTACAGCGGCCCCATGGGCGCCCTGATGCAGCGGCTGCAGCAGATCCAGATCAACCTGCGCGCCGTGGTCGGCGACGTGCGCACCGAAATGCGCGGCTTTGCCACGACGGCCCACGAGATCGCCCAGGGCAGCTTCGACCTCGCGCAGCGCACAGAATCCCAGGCCACCAGCCTGCAGCAGACGGCGGCCTCGATGGAAGAGATATCGGGCACCGTCGCACAGACCGCCGACACGGCCCAGCTCATGGCCCATGAAAGCGACCAGAGCCGCCAGGTCGCCGGCAAGAGCGGCGCCGCCATCCAGGAAGTGGGCGCTGCCATGGAGCACATCCGCGGCTCCTCGCGCCGCATGGGCGAGATCATCGGCGTGATCGAAAGCATTGCCTTCCAGACCAACCTGCTGGCCCTGAATGCCGCCGTCGAAGCGGCACGCGCAGGCGAGCAGGGCCGCGGCTTTGCCGTCGTGGCCGGCGAAGTGCGGGCCCTCGCCCAGCGCAGCGCCTCGGCCGCCAAGGAAATCAGCGGCCTCATCAACCGCACCGTGGACGGCATCAACGATGGCAACGCCCGCATGGACGCCGCAGGCCGCACCATCGACGGCATGGTCGACGCCGTGGGCCGCGTCAGCGACCTGGTCCACCAGATCAGCATCGCCACGCGCGAACAATCCGTAGGCATCGCCCAGGTCAACGACGCCGTGGCCCAGCTCGACTCCGTCACCCAGCAAAACGCCGCCCTGGTCGAGCAATCGGCCGGCGCGGCGGGCTCGCTGCGCGCCAGCGCCCAGTCGCTGGAGCGGTCGCTGGAGGTGTTTACGTTGAGGTGAGGGGAAGGGCCGGTTGGAGGGGGTCTGCTTGGGGCAGGCCACAGTCAGGCCATGGGCTCTGACTGCCTTGAAATGCCGGGACAGTTCAGAAATCCCGGCTTTCGATAAAACAGAATTCGGTGCGGTTCGCGCCTGAGTCGGTTTTGAGGCGAGAGTCCGCGCTGACGATATGCAGCTCGTTGCCATAAGCATGCACGTAGTTGAAATCATTGCCGGATGCCACTACACCTGATTCTGTATCTATGCTTGTATGGACTGATTGGTCTTGCTGACTGATGCGGTGCACTAGGAGCTTCCTATCATTTACGCCAACCCAGGCAATGTCTTTGCCCACCTCTACCATCTTCCCAAAAATGGAAGCGATGTTCTGGCGTTGATGAAGCTTGGTTCTCCATAGAAATCCAAAATTCTCCGAACGTTTTTCTACATAGAGCTGCTCGCCGATCCAGTAGCTGATGGCCAGGCCTCCATCTTTGAGTGCAATGCCTGTGGTTGCAGTTGAATTCAAAGGGATTTCAATCAACAGATTTCCTGTGGCACCATAGACTCTCAGTGCCGATCCGATAGATTGCTGAGAGATTTTTTCTACGTAATAGTTGATGATTCCGATGATGCGCCCCTGGCTTTCGAACAGCGCCGTTATCTCCCCTTGGCGATTGCCTTGTATTTTTAGTGGCTTGCTTTTCTGTAGGTCATGGCTGAGATGTTGTAGGAATGGCATATCTTTTTCTGTTATTCCTCCTATGAAATAGCCCTTGGCACTTGCGGCGATGCTGCGGACAAGTGTCATTTCGCTCAATGGTCTGGTGCGCGATACCATTGACAAGTCTTTCTTCAATTGCAGAATTGTCGAATCGCCTTTGCGGCCCATGTGAACTAGTAATGGACGGTATTGGGTGGTTTGTGCAAATGACGGGAGAATATAGAGGCTGATCGGTGAATTTATTATCTCGGTGGATTTTTCTGAGCCACATCTCATCTCCTGGGTATATAGAGATGGGGTGTTTTCAGATGAGTGTGTTTTTAATATTGACTTGACTAGATGCGAGGTGCCATTTCGTGAGATTAATTGTACATACGGAGGATGTGCTGGCTTTGTATTTGTAGTGGATAAATTTAACTTTGCGTACGCTTGAGTGATGCTGGTCGCAAAATATATGATCAATAATTGGAATATTTTCATGAAATATTCCGAATGGTTTGATGAATGATTGTCTGGCGTACGACATTTTGTGGAATGTGTTCTGGATTGTTCATGCATAGGCATAAAGTACAACATGAAAGAACACAGGCCTACGGGGTTTGCATCCATATCGTCATGGATGGGCTGGAGTTTATTTTCCTGCATATACCCCTTATTGAATGTCCTGAGTAATTGCTTCTGTCTAGCGCCACTTATAAGGTTCAGCGGTGACTTCCACTTTGTCATCTCGAAATATGACAATCATCTTCAATTGGGTAGTTGGGCGGTCTGCTCGGATTTTTGAAATAAGCTCTGGAGTCAGTATGGGAGTCAGGTCCACACGCTGTACGTAATGGGGGTTGGTGGCCCAGAGTTTCTCATAAATTTCATCGCTTTTGCTCGAGTACTTTATTTCTTGCGGAGTGTTTTTTGACCAATCGAGAAATTCATTGCTATAAATAAACCACTCTATTTCTACAGATCTTGGTATTCCTCCTTGTGTATCTCCTGGCATAAAACTCATATGTGATCCTCCTCCTCCTGGGCCAAGTGGACCAGGAAATGGTCCTCGTCGTCCGTCAAAATCAAAACGCTTTGCTAATAATGAGCTTATTCCTTTGTTGTAAAAAGACAATGACAAGCCAATGCCTTGCTTTCTATTTGCGCAACTGGCTAATGGTAATAAAAATGATGAGGAAAAATAAACTATCGCAGTGCGACGGTTAGTCCATAATTTTCTTGTAGCCATTTTGCATATTCCCTTATATCTATATCTCCAGTAATAGCTGATACACCATCCCTATCAAATCCCGGCCTGTCTCTATATTTGATGAATTTTTGGCTCTCGGCGTGCGTTAGTCCTTCTATCTCTGCAACACGTCGATAGATACAATCACCTTTCTTTTCATTGTTCTTTTTTAAACAAAAAAGGCTGTCTTCTGGAATTCCGCCGGGAGGTGTAGTGCTTTTGTCGTGAAGAACGGGCTCGGTTACTGTGCCCCATTTTTTGTCACCAGCCTCCTCCCAGCTTCTCATTGCTAAACCACTCTCCTTTGCCTTCTCTGTAATCCAGTTCAGCGCCACATTGGACAAGTCGCCCGTCCCAAAGCTGCCGCCAATATCGGAATGGCTTCCAATAAAGCCTAACTGGATGCCTCGATCAATAGCTTCACCAGGGAATATTGAGCGATGCTCATTCAGCGCCACGGCCTGGAATACATGTTGAATTTCAGCAGGAATAGCGAGTTGCCATTCGTCATTGCTGGCTCCAAGGGCACCAAACTGTGCTACGGTATCCCACAGCCCCAGGAAACGCATTTCCACACAGTCGGATTTTTCCTTCCATCGACGCTCCTTGGTGCGAGTGATCACCCGGTTTGCAAAGTCCCTGGCCATGGCGGCACCACGGCTGAAACCTACAATATCTATACTTACTCTCTTTCCGTCCGCAAACTGATGAGACTCCATGTACTTATCCAGCTGTCCCAGCATGTAGTCCACACGTTCGCGGGCTGTGACACCCCTGGAATAGTCTCCCATTCGTGTGCGGATACCTTTATCCAAGTCATCACGGCCCACACCATTGATATGCAGGCGCGGTCCATTCGCTGTCTCGTCATACGCTAGAAAAAACTTGTAGACATTGGATAACGTGTCATTTCCGGGTGGTGGATTGGAATTACCTGTTCCATCAAACGCAAACAGAATTAACCCCTCCGGATCCACATACCGCAGCGGATTGCCCCGCACATAGCTGTAGGGATTGGGCCCATCCGGCGTGCCCAGCGGGTCGGGTGTGAGGTATTGACCCCGGTCCGGGTCGTAGTAGCGGTGCAGGTTGTAGTGCAGCCCGGTTTCAGCATCGTGGTACTGGCCCGGCAGGCGCAGCGGCATTTCAAAGCCGGGCTCCGATGCCTTGGACAGCACCTGCTGCCGGCCAAACGCCGTGTAGCGGGCGCGCCAGATCAACTGGCCCTGCGTGTCGGTGGCCGCTTCCACGGCGCCCAGGTGGTTGGTGTGCAGCCAGGCCAGGCGTTCGCCGCCGCCCACCCAGCGGCCCGCGATGGTGCCCAGGTCCTGCACGATGCGCCCCAGCGTGCCGGCGCCATCCGCAGGCTTGCGGCCTTGGGGCGTGTCGATGACGGCCAGGGGCCACTGGCCCAGGTGGATGTACTGGCGCGTGATGCGGCCCTGGGCATCGAGTTCGGCGCTGAGTTGGCCAGATTCGTAGAGGTACGCCCGGCTGCCTCCTTGGGCCTTGCCGGTGTGCTTGGCAATGCGCTCGCCCCGGTGGTTGTAGCGGTAGCGGGCCAGCGGGGCGCCCTGTTCGCTGACCTGTTCCAGCCGTCCCAATGCGTCCCAGCGGTAGCTGTGCGGGCCTGCCTGCAGGGGCTGGCCGTTGGCGTTGTACTGGGTGCGCTGGGTGGTTGTGTCTTTCTGGTCCGCTGCACGCTCGGCACTCCAGCGGTGGCTGCCTGGCAGGTAGGCGATGGCCCGCGTGCCCGCCTGCAGATCGCCGGAGGCCACGTTCTGCTGGTCCAGGGTGCGCCTGCCGGCCTCGTCATAGTGGTAGCGGCTGGAGCGCAGTTCCTGGCCAGTGCGCTGGACCTGGACGATCAGGCGGTCGTGCATGTCGTAGGCATGGCTGTCCTGGTGCAAAGTCTGCGGGGCTTGGCTGTAGTGGTCCTGGCGCAGCAGCAGGTTGCCTTGGCTGTCCCACAGGTAGCGCATGTCCAGCAGGGCTTGGGGGTCGGTGGGCTGGCCCAGGGCTCCCGGCTGGTCGGGCGCCGGTTCGGCTGTCGTTTGCGCGGCAGTTGCTGCAGTGGCCTGTGCCTTGGCTTGCATGGGCTCGGCCGCATGGGCCGGGGTCAGGCCTAGCAGTTGCTCTGCAATGTCGGTGGGCCGGGCACCCAGCATCCAGTCATGGGATGTGCCAGAGGCAGTGCGTGTGTTGTTCTTGCCGGTCTGGCGGTAGACGATGCGCGCCAGCAGACCTTCGCGGCTGCGCTGATAGCGGGCCTCGATGCCGTTGCCTGCCTGCCAGCTGCGCAGTCCCACCAGGTCGCGCTCGAATCCGGTGGCAATGGTTTGCGCCGGGCTGAGCCAGCGCAGCCAGGGAGTGCGCACGCGCTGCCGCTGCAGGCCGGTGATCTGGCCATGGCCGTCGCGCAGGTAGTGCAGCCAGCTGCCGTCGGGAAGGCTGGCGGCGGAGAGTCTGCCGTGGCTGTCGTATTCGTAGTGGAGGGTGTGGTGCTGGCTGCTCTCCCCGCTTTCACCGTTTGCACCGCTTTCTTCATGGCGGGTGATGCGCTTGCGCACGCGCAGGCCCCTGTCGTTGTATTCGTAGGCCTCGCTTTGCTCGGGATGCTCCAGCGCCACCAGCCTGGGGCCCAGGTAGCGCCAGCGGGTGGTGGTGGTGCGTGGCCGCGCGCCATCTTGCGGCAGTTGCGTGATGGTTTGGCGCAGGATGCGGCCGCGCAGGTCGTATTCGTAGCGCGCCTGCTGGCCCAGGGCGTCGCGGCCCGAGACCAACCGGTCGGTGGCGTCGTAGCCGCGAATGCTCAGGCCGCTGTCGGGGCTGAGGGTGGCGACGCTGCGGCCGAAGTCGTCGTAGAACTGGCGTGCCTGCGGTGCAGTTTCAGTGCCGGCCTTGTCTGCGGCGGATGGCGGCTGCTCTGGCGCGCCGGGCTGGTAGGTCTGCACCTGGGCCATGAGGCGGCTGCCGTCATCGGCGCGGCCACCGTAGCGACCGGACTGCAGCAGGCGGCTTTCCGTGTCGTAGCGGTGCTGTGTGAAGCTGCCTCGGACATCGGCGCTCCACAGCAGGCGGCCCAGGGCGTCATGGTGCTGGCGGGTCTGGGCCGCATAGGCGGCATTGCCCGTCTTGTCCCCGTTGCCGGGCCAGCCGCCGGTGCCGGTTTCCGTGAGGTGGCCCAGCGCGTCGTAGCGCCAGCTTTGCTCTTGCAGCACGCTGGCGTCGGGGGCCAGGCTGCGCATGGCCACCAGTCGGGCCTGGGCGTCGTGGCGCAGTTCGGTGCGCCAGCCCGTTTCGTCCTCCTTGGCCGAGGGATCCCGGCTGTGCATCTGGATGATGCGCCCGGCCTTGTCATGCTCCAGCGCCACGGCGGTGCCATCGGGCTGCAGCACGCGCGTGACGTGGCTGCCGCTGCGGTCCCAGCGCAGCCGCGTGAGGTCGTTCTGCGCCGGGCTTCCGTCGTCATAGCCTGCCAGCGAGGTGGGCAGCGGCCCGTCGATGTCCACCAGCACGCTGCGGCCGTTGATCTCGGTGTAGCGGTAGTGCGTGCTGCGTTCGATGGGCGTGGCGCCGTCCGCATTGCCTGCGGGCTGGCCCTGGGCATCCAATGGGCTGAAGCCCGTCTCGGTGATCTGCAGCGGCTGGCGGCTGCTGTTGTAGCGGATGCGGATCTGGTGTTCG